>DATGIY010000718.1:0-2850 GCA_035295475.1 Terriglobales bacterium | reverse complement strand
GATTGCCGGATTTGTGTCCGGCTTCCAGAATTCCTATTTGCGCGCCCTGGTGCAGGCTTTTATGGCTGATCCGGAAATCGCCGCCGGCTATAAGAATGCCCCCGCCGCCAAGACTCTCCACCACGCTTACATTGGCGGGCTCTTGGAGCACGTGGTCTCGCTCTTCCGCTCCTGCGACCTGGTGTCCCGCAACTATCCTCAGATTGACCGCGATCTCCTGCTCACCGGCGCTTTTCTCCACGACATCGGCAAGATCTACGAGCTTTCCTATAACCGCTCCTTCTCCTACACCACCCGTGGCCAGTTGCTCGGGCACATGATCATCGAACTGGAAATGCTGCAGGCAAAGATTGCCCACATCCCCGGCTTCCCCAATGAATTGAAGGTCCTGCTCGAGCACCTGATCATCAGCCATCACGGCGAGTACGAGTTCGGCTCGCCCAAGCTTCCCATGTTTCCCGAAGCTCTCATGCTGCACTACCTGGATGATCTGGATTCCAAGATGGAGAGCATGCGCGCCCACCTGGAGCGTGAAGCCGCAATGGAAGGCGCATGGACTGGCTACAACCCCTCGCTCGGCCGCCCTCTTCTCAAGCGCGATAAGTTTGTGGACAAAGCCCCTCAGCCCCCATCCACTCCGCCGCCTGCTGCGGGCGAAACGCCGACGCTCCCCGGCTTTGACCACTCCAACGGCCACTCCGGTAAAGCGGCCGCTGCCGCTGCTGCCGCTTCGGATGCTCCTAATGAAGAGTTGACGAATCCTGCCAAACAATGAGTCCCGCAATCTCGGCCCGTTCTTCTCCCGGTTGCGCTCCCTGCCGCCCGTCTGCTAAAAGCGTTTTAGGGTGGAGGTGCCGCCATGGCTCATCGAATCCAGGTTCTGCTCTTGTGCCTTGTGTGTCTTCTGATCGCATCCTGCAGCAAGCCGCAGCCGGCGACTGAATCGCAGGGGCCATCCACTTCGTCGCAGCCCGCTAATACTGCCGCTCAGACCGCGCCCAAGCCGGAACGGCGAGCTGTGCAAGCCAAACCCATTGTCATTCCCGCCGGCACCGCGCTGACCGTCCGTCTGGATCAGGCGGTCGGTTCCAAGATCAGTCACAATGGCGATTCCTTCTCTGCCACCGTGCAGGATCCCGTGGTGGTAAATGGCAGGACCGTAATTCCTGCGGACGCCTCTGCTCAGGGCACCGTCGTCGAAGCCGCCCCTCTGGGACGCTTCAAGGGTGGAGCTCTCCTGCGCCTTACTCTGAATTCGGTAACTGTGAACGGCAAGCCTCACCAGGTTCAGACGGCAGCCGTCAGCCAGGTGCAAAAAGGTAAGGGCAAGCGTTCTGCCGTCCTCATCGGCGGCGGCGCCGGTCTCGGGGCGCTGATCGGAGGCTTGGCGGGCGGCGGAAAGGGCGCGGCCATCGGCGCTGCCGCGGGCGCCGGCGCCGGCACTGCCGGCACCGCTTTCACCGGCAACAAGGAAATCGTGCTCCCTGCCGAGTCCACGCTCAGCTTCAGTTTGACCCAGCCGCTGGAGATACGGCGCTAGCAGAAGGCCTTCGGTCATCGGCTGTTTGCACTTTGAGCTTCTTGCGGCCGGGTCAGACTTCAGGGCCGCGAGCCGAAGGCCAGAAGCGATTCCTATGCTCGATTTCTCTCAATTTCGGGCCCTGACCTTCGATTGCTACGGCACCCTCATCGACTGGGAAACAGGTTTGCTGGGGGCTTTACGCCCGGTCCTGCGCGCCCATGGCTGTCAACTCCGCGATGAGCAGATTCTCGCCCTCTACGCCGAACTGGAACCCGCGTCCCAAGTTCCCTACCGCCGTTACCGCGAAGTCCTCCAGGATGTTGTCCGCGGCTTCGGCCAGCGCCTCGGCTTCCAGCCCGCGGAGGCGGAAGCGCGCTCCCTCCCTGACTCGCTGCAAAACTGGCAACCCTTCCCCGATACGGTACCCGCTTTACAAAGATTGCAGACCCGCTACCGGCTGGCCATCATCTCCAATATCGACGATGACCTGTTCGCCGCCACCGCCCGCCACCTGCGCGTAGTCTTCGACCAGGTGATCACGGCCGAACAGGCTGGCGCTTATAAACCCTCCCTCGCCCCCTTTCAGCTCGCCCTCGAACGCCTGGCCTTGCCGAAGCAACAGGTCTTGCACCTCGGCCAAAGTGTTTACCATGACGTCGCGCCTGCAAAGACCCTCGGCCTCGCCAGCGTGCTGGTACGCCGCCGTGGCCCCGGCGCCACTCGCACTGCCACCCAGAAGCCCGATTTAGAAGTCCCCGACCTGCAAAGCCTGGCTTCGCTCGCTGTCCCCTGAACCCGAAAAGTACGCTTTTGGGCCGCCCGGCTGCTTTGCCCTTTGTTTATTGTCACCCGCTGCTTCATTCCTTAATCTGTAGTGCTATGCGTCGCTTGCACCTCGCTCCATTTCTGGCTCTGCTGCTCGTCGTCGCGGCCTGCGCCCAGACTATTTCCATTGTTCATCCGGCCCCCAATTTTCCCCCGGACGTGGACTGGATCGATCAGGGCGCCCGCGTTCCTCACAGCCTCAAGGGCTACCGCGGCCACGTGCTGCTGATCGACTTCTGGGAGTACACCTGCATCAACTGTATCCGTGACTTTGCCGTGGTCAAGCGCTGGTACGCCAAATACCACCAGTACGGCTTCGACGTGATCGGCGTGCATTACGGCGAGTTCGCCATAGGCCACAACACTGCCAATGTCCGGCGTGCCGCTCAGCGTTTTCGCCTTCCCTGGCCGGTTGTGTCCGACGTCAATGGCAGTATCTGGAACGCCTATGGTTCCCAGGTCTGGCCCAATCGCTATCTCATCGACCAGAACGGCAACATCGT
>DATGIY010000717.1:0-2844 GCA_035295475.1 Terriglobales bacterium | reverse complement strand
TGGAGAGCATCTTGATGTTGGCGCCGGCAGAGAAGAACTTGTCGCCTGCTCCGGTGAGCAGCAGGACGTAGACGTTGTTGTCCATGCGCGCGCGCAAGATGGCGGCGTCGAGCTGCTGCATCATTTCATAGGTATAGGTATTGGCCGGCGGATCATTCATTTCGATGATGGCCACACCGGAATCCGTGCGGTAGTTGACCAGTTGCTTGGTGGTTTCGGCGGTTACCGGCTGAGTGGTGGTTGCCATGTGCGATGCTCCTTTAAGGAACTCTTTTGTAAACCCGTTCTAACCACGAGGACACGGAGAATTCATTCTCCGTCGCGTGCTCAATGCTCTCTGCGGTTAATAATTCATCTACATCACCCGAACTTTGGGGCTGGATACCCGCTTAGGCGGCGGCCCGGAACTACCGCGGCCGCGACATACCCCATATAAAAAGATGTCGCCCATCTGGCCGGCGAGCTCGCCGGCATTAGCGTCGATGCGCGGATTGTGCCAGGTGTAAATCCAGTTCATCATGCCGAAAAGGCTGAGCACGGCGATGCGGCTGGAGAATTGTAATCCTTTGGCGGCTTTCAGCTCGTCCACCAGTCCCAGGCAGATGCGGTAGTACTCACGCTTGATGGCGGCGACTTCCGCGCCATAGCCGTTCCTGAGCACATCATCTTCATGGGAGAGCACCTTGACCGCCTTCTGGTTGGCCAGGAAATACTCCACATGGTTCTGGATGAAGATGCGGATGCGCTGCTCGGGGTCATCCACACCCTGCAGGCGCTGGCGCAAGCGTTCCAGGATGGTGGTGAAGGTGTACTTCTGAATGAGGTAGAGGAGCTTTTCCTTGGAATCGAAGTAATAGTAGAGGCCAGCGAGGGACATGCGGCTGGCGCGGGAGAGGTCGCGCATGGAAGCCCCCTCATAACCCTTCTCCCAAAAAACTTCGGTGGCATGCTGCAGAATTTTGGCCAGGCGGCGGTCGAAACGGCTGCCCGAAGCGGCAGGAAGGCCGCCGGAAAGCGAGCCGGAGCGAGTCGCAGAAGCCATGGTTTGAGGAAGCCCCCACCCCTGGAGGATTATCGAACGTTCGTTCTACATAATACCGAAGCTATTCAGCGGGCGCAAGTTGCCTATCGCGAGTCCGGGGAAATGCGGGGGATACACGCGAGGTGCTTCAGGCCTGAAGGCACAGAGCATGGCGCCCTCTTCGCGGAAGGCATACGCGGGCGAGGCGCCCACGCCGCAATTCGGTGACAGGTTGAGCAGGGACAACGGCGCGAGGGCGCACAAACGAGGCGGGCGACCCGCGCCGAGGTCTTTCCCCTCCCCCGGCCCCGATCGCCCGCGCAGCTAGCTTCCCTGTTTACTCGCGCTCGGAACCCTGCCACGACTGCAGGGCCGCCAGACATGTCTGGCCGGCGACGACGGCCTCCGGCCACCAAGTGAGCATGTCCAACAAGAGTGCCGCAGCACGCATAATCACGCTCCCCATCCTTTGCCGGCGAATACCGGTCACAGCAGGCCAGCCTTGCTCCTCCTCCGGCCTGCCCGCCGGATCCCCTGTCGCCGGATCCGAGATGTCGTGGTTATATTGCGGCACTCCTGGAATGTATCGCCGACGGCGGGACGCGTAAAGTTACGGGCGGGATGAGGGAGGTTACGCGAGTCACTGAAGGCGGGTTGGTGGTTGATGTTCCGGTCGTCAGCGGTTGTCGTTCGCCCACATGCGGCGATTAGAAACGAATGCCGGGCATCTGCAATTTACCTGGCGAGAATCTAAGCGGTTGCCAGAGAAAGCCAACCATTGGATCCGGCAAAACTCCCGCGAGGTGAATATGACGCAATTCATACAAGACGTAGAGGAACTCCGCGAGCGGGCACGCCGCAGCATCGAGGAAGGGCCCGTGACCCAGGCCTATCGCGGCGACAAACAACAGACGATTGAGATTCTGAACCAGGCGCTGGCCACAGAGATCGTGTGTGTTCTGCGCTACATGCACCATTACTTCATGGCTACAGGCGTGCACGGTAAATCCGTGGCCGGGGAATTCAAGGAGCACGCTGACGCGGAGCGCGAACACGCGGACGGGATCGCCGAGCGCATTCAACAGCTGGGCGGCAAACCGGACTTCAATCCGCGCCATTTGCTGGAGCGATCGGCGGCGCAATATGTGGAAGGCGAAACCTTGGCCGACATGATTCGCGAGGATCTGATCGCGGAACGGGTGGTGATTCAGGTTTATACGGAAATGATCCGGCATTTTGGGGACAACGATCCCACTACGCGGGTGCTGATGGAAGGCATTCTGAAGGATGAGGAGGAGCACGCCACCGATCTCACCGATCTGCTGTATATCGTGGACCCGGCCAGCGGGCAGACGGAAGGACAGGATCCGGGGACGCGCCCGCTAGAACTGCATCCCGAAAAAGAGCAGGCACAGCGCGGAGAAAAAAGCCGTGGTGAAGAACGGGCAGAGCAGCAGGTGGCGGGGCGAGGCTCAGCAGTGCCGCCGGAACATGAACCGGGTACGACGGGGCGACCGACACGGCGGCGCGCGGAGGCAACCAGTCAGGCGGAAGCTCGCGACGTGGAAGCGGATGCGCAGGCCGGCGGGAGCCGGGCGGTGCATGTGACGAAGCCGAACCGCAAGCGGAGGGTAGCGTAGGTTCGCTTCTCAATTTGGAAGCTCTGGTATGGCGCAGCTTTGCCCTGCCAAAGGCAATCAGAAAGCCGAGGCGGGGTCCGTCATTGGAGTAAGGGGCCTGCTTAGCTAGAAAAATACATAGGTCCTTCGGTCGCGCTCCTGCGCTGCGCTTGGTCGCGCTTCCCTCAGGATGAAAAAACCTGG
>DATGIY010000716.1:0-2965 GCA_035295475.1 Terriglobales bacterium | reverse complement strand
GGCGGATGGCGAATGCAAAGCCGCCCAACCGGCGCCCGAAGCGCCAGCCGCTCAACCAGGGCCGGAGGCGCGGCATAGCAAAGCCCAGGAAGCCAGTCACGCCAGAGACCCCGGAGGGCCGGCACCGGCAGGGCAATTCAGGTGCCGCTAAATTCTTCTTTCGCGGCAGCTACCGTGTTGCAATGGATCGCCACCGTGTCCTCCACGTGCCAAGCATAGCCACCGGCGAAGGTCACCATGACCGGAATGTTGCGGGCGTGGGCCACGCGAAACACGAACTGGTCGCGCTTCTTGAGGCCGTCGATCGTCAGCTTCAATCCTCCCAACTGGTCCTCGGCATAGGGATCCGCGCCGGCGACATAGCAGATGAGGTCAGGCTCGAACTGGCGCAGGCCGGAACTTACGGCATTGTCCAGCCAGCCCAGATAATCATCATCTCCGATGCCATCGGGCAGGTTGACATCAATGGAGGACGGCGGCTTCCAGGAAGGGTAGTTGTGCTCCTGGTGCAGCGAGATCGTGAACACGCTGTTGTCGGGCGCTTGCGGAATTTCCTCCTTGGGAAGACCAAACATGGCCGCGGACCACGACGGCAAGGGCCCAGCGGCGGCATGCGCCCGCCCGAAAACGGCGGCGGTGCCATTGCCCTGGTGGACGTCGCAATCGATGGTCATCGCTCGCGTGATCTTCCCATCTTTTTGCAACCGCCGAACAGCCACCGCCACGTCATGAATCATGCAGAAACCCTCCCCGTGATCGGGAAAGGCATGGTGAAAGCCCCCGCCGATGTTGATGGCACATCTCTCGGCCAGGGCATGCTGAGCCGCCAGGATGGAGCCGCCGGCCGCCAGCCAGAAGGCGCGCACCAAATCGGCCGAATAAGGCACCTCCAAGGTGAGTTCCTCGCGCGCGGAGAGGGTGCCCGTCTTCAGCTTGTGCACGTACTCCGGCGTATGCACCAGCAGGATGTCCTCGTCCGCAGCCGGCTTGGGAATCAGGAAATCACCCGCTTCCGCGACCCGGTTGGCCAGCAGACGCTCTTTGATTAACCGGTACTTCTCTGCTGGGAAAACGTGATCCCCGATGGGAAGATAATAGCCGTCGCTGTAAACCAGTTTGAAGGGCAACATAGACGAGCAGCCACGCCATCCAGAGTTGAATGTGAGCTCCGATCTGCGCTAAACATAATAAGCAAATTTCGCGCGATGCGCGGGGCTGCCCTGCTTCTACTGTGGCCGCGAGAAGCAGCTTCCCAGAGCGGCAGGCGAGAGTTCCCAAGGTTGCGGCCAAGTTTCTGGAGTGAGCTCATGAATCTGATCGACAGGTTACGTAGCGCTGAGCATCAGGGCAGGGATGCCGCGTGGCAGAGTTTTTCCCGCGCCCGCCTCAGCCTTGAGGAAGCGCAGAGCAAATTGCGGCGCAAGATGCGCATTCGCCCCTCCGGGAAACCGTCTCTTCTGGAATCCAGGAGGGGAGAACCCCTGGCCTCGGAACAGCCCCAGCCCATTGTCAGCATCAATGGAGAAGACGTCCAGCCTGGGAAGCTGGAGAATCCCCAACGTACGGGAAGCGCCGCTTAGGCTATTTCCTGCGCAGAGGAGCCGGGGGAACAGGCCGCCGGATAGGCACAATCGCTCCCTTGGAAGGGTCGGCGGCGGCGGTCGCCCGGGTTAATACTTCCTGCTGGATGTAAGTGACAAATTCCTGGATCTGGCGCTGCATTTCTTCCATGCGTTCCCGCATCTGCAGGATGATGGCGATGCCGGAAATGTTGACGCCCAAGTCGCGGGCGAGCGAAAGGATAAATTCGAGCCGCAGCAAGTCATCGTCTGTGTAAAGCCGGGTATTACCCTCGGTGCGCGAGGGTTTCAGCAGCCCTTCCCTTTCATACAGACGCAATGTTTGCGGGTGGATGCCATACATTTCGGCCACCGCCGAAATCATGTACGCCCCGCGGCCTTTTCGCTTGTTCGCCATTGACCTCATTTAACCACAATCCCTTCATCACAAAGGACACGAAGTGCACAGAGGATTTGAGGGATTTTAGTATGGATATGTAATTGAGTACTTGGTAATCGGTGATTTGCGAAGGCCTGCCACGTCCTCCGGGCCGATTCCTGACACTTGCGAGCACCAGCGCCTGGTTTTCAATTAGCAAATTACAAATTACTCAATTGCAAATCCCTTCATGCCCTTTGTGGTGAGGACTAGGTTTCGGGGGCCGGGGCGAGCAGGCCGGAGAGGCGCAGGATTTCCTTGATCCCGTAGGCCACCAGCCCGGCCCCGATCAGTAGCAGGGCAAATAGCAGCGAGCTCATACCCAGGATCTGCTCCCCTTCGCTGTGTACCAGGGCGAATCCCAGCAGCAGCACGGGGAATACACCCACCATAGCCGCGCCGAACATGCCTCCCGGCACCCGGAAGGGCCGTTTCAGGTTGGGCTCCCGGATGCGCAGGACCAGGAGCGCCACAAACTCCAACGCGAGGCTGAGGCCGTAAATCAGGATGTCAATAGTGACCAAGCGCTCGAATCCCAGCCCCAGGCAGAGAGCCCAGCCCACCGCGCAAACCAGAATGGCCACATAAGGAGCGCGGGTCTTGGGGTGAACCCGGGCGAATATCCGCGGCAACATGCCGTCCTGGGCCATGGCCAGGGGAAGCCGGGAATAGCTCATCACCAGGGCGTTGAACATGCCAAAGCCCGACATCATGCCGCCCGCCACCAGCGCCACCCGCAACCAGTTGCCGCCGAGCATGCCGGCTATGTCGGCCCAGGAGCCGGTCTCGAAGGCGCTGGCCGGAAGCCCCGTCCGCCACACCGCCAGGACCGGCAGGATGTAGCTGAGCGCGACAATGGTCACGGCCGCCAGCAACGCGCGCGGATAAGTGCGCTGCGGCCGGTGTACCTCAGTGGCCACCGTCGTGGCATTGTCCCAGCCCATGTAGTTCCAGATGGCAATCAGCA
>DATGIY010000715.1:0-7846 GCA_035295475.1 Terriglobales bacterium | reverse complement strand
CTAAAATATGGGAGCGGCACCCAGGGTGCCGCTCTTTTTTTGCTCTCTACAGCTCTGGTTCGGCCTAATAACCTACAAAACCTGGTGGGCTTCAGTTTCACCCTCAAACTGGAACTGCAGGACCCGATCCATTCCGCCGCTCGGGCGAGTCCAGAACCGCGTGCGGTCAACCGCGATGGCTTTCGCAGGGCGGCAGCGAAAGGCGGTCACCTCCTCGCCAGCTTTGCCATTTTCGTAGCGGTAAATGTGGGTGCAGGGTTGGTCGGAAGTCGCCATGGCGGCATCGTCGTGCACGATCAGGTAAGTGCCTTGCAGAACGACGTTGTGGAACAGGGTAGGACGGCTGAAGGTAACCACCGCGGATTCGGATCCGGCGGCCAAAGCGGCGGCCGGCGTCAGTAGTGCCAGTAATGCGGTTCCAAACAGTAACAGTGCCTGCTTTCGCATTCTTTCCTCCCGCACATCTCACTCCATTATCCGCGGCCGCAAACATTAGGCTGTGACTTGTGTCACGTACCCATGTGAGCCAGTTCGGGTAGCTGGCGGTGTGTGCGGTTATCGCTACTCGCAGCGCAGCGCGATCATGGGATCCACCTTGGTGGCGCGGCGGGCGGGAAGATACGAAGCGAACAAAGCCACTAACAGCAGCAAGAGCGTGACAGCGGCGAAAGTGAGGGGATCGGTAGCGCCCACGCCATAAAGCAAGCCTTTCATCAAGCGGGTGAGCGCCAGTGCCGCGACAATTCCGCACACCGTTCCCACACACGCCAGGCGCGTTCCCCAGGCCAGCACGAAGCGCAGGACGTGGCGGGGCCGCGCGCCCAGCGCCATGCGAATACCGATTTCATGCCGCTGCTGCGCCACCGCGTAGGCCAGCACGCCGTAAATTCCGATGGCCGACAAGAACAGTGCAAAACCCGCGAACAGGCCCAGCAAAGTGGTGTTGAACCTCGGGCCGGCCAACAAGGAACTGACCAGCTGCGGCATGGGCGCAATATTGGCCACCGCCAGGTCGGGGTCGAGAGAATGGACTTTCGCCACTACCTCGGAGGTCAGGGAAGCGGGATCCGTCTGGGTGCGCACCGCAAGATTCATGGAGCGGGCTACGCCGACGATGTTATCGGCCGTCAGGGTATCGCTCAGCTGCAGAAAAGGTAGGTAAATATGAGGACGGGGCTGCTGCGTCCCGGGGCCGTCGCTGACGTCGCCCACCACTCCTACCACTGTAATCCAGGGCTGGTTTTCTTCGTGGCGGAGGCGTTTTCCGATGGGATTCTGGCCCGGCCAGTATTTCTTCGCCATGGCCTGGCTGATGATCACCACCGGTGGTGAATCCGGTCCGTCCTGACGATTAAAGAAGCGCCCCGCGACCAGGGGAATCCGCATCGTCTGAAAGTAATTTCCCAGCACCCAGGTCTCGGTAACCGCGGGTGGTTTGCCTACCTGCGGCCGCCCTTCGAGCTCCAAGGTATGAAACACGGCTGCACGCTGGGGCAGATCATCGGCAATTCCCGCCTCCTTTACGCCCGGCAGGTTCGGCACCTCTTCCACCAGCCCTTGATAAAGGTTGCGGATTTGTGACGCCTGGGGATAGGCATGTGCCGGAAGTGGAACTTCCATGGTTAGGACGTGATCAGGCTGGAAACCCAAGCCGGTGTGCAGCAACTTGGCAAAGCTACGTATCAGCAATCCAGCCCCAATGAGCAGAACCAGCGACAGCCCAAACTCCACGGCCACAAAAGTATTCTGCAAACGGTGATGGCTGCGGCCTGCCGTCCGGCCGCGGCCGCTCTCCTGCAGCCCGGGCTGCAATTCCCCGCCGGCCGTGTGCCAGGCGGGCGCCAAGCCGAAGAGCAGAGCCGTCAAACAGGAGATGCCCAACACAAACAACAACACACCGCCGCTGAAGCCCACATTCTGGGGCAGCGGAATGTCCGCTGGGGCCAGCGCCAGCAGCGTGTTCTTGCTCCAATACGCGAGCAGGAGTCCCAATCCTCCGCCCAGCAGCGCCAGCAGCAGGCTCTCGGTAAGCAGTTGCCGCAAAAGCCGGGAGCGGGTGGCACCGAGCGCCCGGCGCACCGCGATTTCGCGTTTTCGCGCGGCCGCCCGCGAAACCAGAAGTGTTGCCACATTAGCGCAGGCAATCAGCAGCACCAGTCCCACTGCCACCATCAGCACCAGCAGCAGAGGACGTACCGGTCCCGTCACTTCCTGGCGCCAGGGAAATACCGGCACCAGCAGCCGCGCGCCATAAAAATCCTTGAGAACATCCGGCGGATATTGCGACTCGATAGCCGTGCCCAGCGCCTGCCCATCGCTGCGCGCCTGCTGCAAGCTGACGCCCGGCCGCAGGCGGGCCAATACGCTCAGGTCGTAGCGCAGGCCCCAGCCCTGCAGTTCGGCGGGCGTGAACGCCATCGGAACCCAGAGCGCTGCCGGCAGGAAGTTGGCCTGCGGGCCGGGCAAGGGCAACACAAAATGCTTGGGCATGACGCCAATCACGGTGTAGGGCTGGCGATCCAGATCGATGGTTTCTCCCACAATGTCTGGCCGCCCGCCATAGCGGCGTTGCCACAGGCCATAGCTGAGCACGGCCACATTCTGTCCGGGGGCATCCTCTTCCGGCCGGAAGAACCGGCCCAGCGCGGGTGCGACGCCCAGCATGGGAAAAATAGAGGCTGAAACCCGCGCCCCGATAATCCGGTCAGGTTCTCCGCCGCCGGAGAGTTCAAATTCCTTGTCCTGCATAGCGCCGACCGAGTCAAAGGATTTCTGGCCGCGCCTGACCATGGTGAAATCGGGGGTGGAAAAGGGAATCTTCGGAGAACCGATCTGCGGCAGCCCTTCATACAACATCATCAGCCGAGAAGGATTCTTGAAAGGCAGGGGCTGCAGCAATACCGTGTTCACTATGCTGAACAGAGATGCATTGGCCCCAATGCCCAGAGCCAGCGTCAGGATGGCAATAATGGTGAATCCTGGATTCTTGCGCAGCATGCGCAGCGCATAGCGAACATCCTGCCCGCAGGTCTCGAGCCGATTCTCCCAGCCGACGCTGCGAACCTCCTCTTTCACGGCCTCGGCGCTGCCCAATTCCACGCGGGCTGCCCGCCGCGCTTCTCCTTCTGCCATGCCCGCGCCCATCTTGTCCTCGGCGGCATCCTGCAGATAACCGTCCAGTTCCTCCTGCAGTTCCTGTTCGGTGCGCTGCTTGTGCAGCAGGCGCTCCAACCCCGCGCGCAAGCTGGGCAACAATTTCATCCTAGCTCTCCGGGCACGGCCTTCAGGATGCGGGCGATGGCAGCGGTCTGCGTTTCCCACTCGCGCGTCTCATGTTTGAGCTTTTTCCGTCCCTGTTCGGTGAGGGTGTAGTACTTGGCGCGCCGATTGTTCTCGGTGGCCCTCCACTCGGGCTTGATCAAGCTCTGCCTTTCCAGGCGGCGGAAGGCGGGAAACAGCGAGCCCGGGTTGACCTGAAAGACGCCGCGGCTGATCTGCTGAATCCGCAAGCCAATGCCATAGCCGTGCAGCGGCTCCAGGGCCAGGGTTTTCAGAATCAGCATGTCCAGTGTGCCCTGCACCAGCTCGCTTGATTTTTCCGGCACGACCTCTCTCCTCTAGTCAATCAAGAGGACACTAAGCCTGTGCCGTTCCGCTTGTCAAGCGCCGCCCGGATGCTCGAGTTTTCCCGTAAACGCGCTTTACAAAACGAAACAATGCGGGAATCATATAGCACCCAAAAACGAACCCTGGCCCCGAGTTCTGTTCCTGGTTCCACCTGCACGCGAGAGCACGAATCTCGAGTTGGACGAAGGAGGAATGATGTTGCGCATTCGGATTCTGTCAGTGATGGTCGTTCTGATCTTGGCAAGCACCTGGACCTTGGCGCAGGGAGGTGCGACCGGCGCCCTCAGCGGTACGGTGCAGGACGCCTCCGGGGCGGTGATTTCAGGAGCCCAGGTGACCATAACCAGCGACGCCACCGGGCAGGTGGTTCGAAAATTGACCTCGGACTCGGCGGGGGCCTTCACGGCCACTCTCTTGCCGGTGGGCAGCTATTCGATGGCGGTAAGCGCCAGCGGATTCGCGACCACCAAGTATCCGGGCATTCGCGTGTACATCACCGAAACCACGCGCATGATCGCGAAGCTCAGCGTGACCACCGTCCAGCAAACGGTGGAAGTAAAGTCCGAGGTGGCGCAGGTCAACACCACCGACGCCACCACGGGACAGTCGTTGGGCTCCACCACCATCACCACCTTGCCGCTGGCCACGCGCAATTTTCAGCAACTGCTGACGCTCTCCTCCGGAGCTTCTTCCGATTTGAATAATGCCTCGCAATTGGGGCGCGGCCAGGTGTTCATTCACGTTAACGGCGGACGCGAAGACAACAACAACTATCTGATCGATGGCATCTCCGTGGCCGATTATGCCTTCGGCGAACTCACCTACACGCCGCTGCCCAATCCTGACGCCATCCAGGAATTCAAAGTCAGCACCAGCCTTTACGATGCCACGCAAGGGCGCAATGGCGGTGGCAACATCAACGCCACATTGAAGACCGGCACCTCGAAATTTCACGGCAGCGGCTGGGAATATTTCCGCAACACAGTGCTCGATGCCAACGACTTCTTCCTCAATCGCGCGGGTCTGCCGCGGCCGGTCATCAAGCAGAACATCTTTGGCGGCGACTTCGGCGGGCCGGTAGGACTCAAGGCTCAGCTGGGATACTTCTATGTCAATTATCAGGGAACGCGCCAGCGCAGCGGCGATTCACCGGGCACCTTCATCAACACCAGCATCCCCGTGCTGCCCACCGATCGCTCGGAGGCCAATCTGCTGAAAGTCTTTTTCCCTTCGGGCGGGCTGACAAGGATCGATCCCGTGGCCCTAGCCCTGCTGAACGCCAAGAGCAATCAGTTCGGTGGCGGTGGCGGCGGATGGCTGCTGCCAACGGTAGCCGGCGTCCCCGGCCTTACCAATGGGCAGCTGAATTATGGTCCGCTGATCCTTAGCGATCCGGGCAGGTTCACCGACGACCAGTTTACGGTCAACTGGGATCGCGACTTTCGCGGCGGCAAGGATCGCCTGGCGGAACGCTTCTTCTGGTCGAATTCCGACACTTTTCAGCCCTTCGGCGCCGACTCATTCCAGATCCAGACCGGTGGCTCGCCCACGCCCAACAACCTGAATTTCCCGCTGGAGATTCCGCTCCACAACCGCGTGGGCAGCCTGACGGAAACTCACCTCTTTACCAACGCGATGGTTAATGAGTTCCGCTTTGGAGTCAATGTCATTGGCGACAAACTGAACAATGTACCGCCGGTGACCGGCGCTCAGGTGGGGATAAATCTGCCCACCGCCAACGGCGATCCCAACATGTACCGCCTTACCTTCGGCAGCTGGGCCTTCGGACCTTTTCCGCAGCAGTTGCAAAGCGCGCTCTCCGACAGCTTCGCCTTGACCGATACTCTGAGCTGGACCCGGGGCGCTCACCAGTTGCGTTTTGGCGGTGAAATTGATCGCACCACCATCCGTCGTAACTTGCCCATCGCGGATAACGGGCTGGTGTTTTTTGCCGGTCCCACCGGTTTTCCCACTGACTTTCAGAGTTTCCTGGCCGGCGCTCCTTTCTTCGGCGAAGCCGGGGGCGGCGCGGGCAATCACGATTACCGCATCCCAGCTTACGCCTGGTTTGCGCAGGACGATTTCCGCGCCAGCAAGACGCTGACCCTCAATCTCGGCCTGCGCAACGAATTTGTGGGTGCCCCATGGGATACCCTTTGCCACACCGGTAATACGGATCCCTCCCTCGCCAATGTTACTGGCCAGCCCTTCGTCTATCCAACCTGTGTGGATAAATACCACCTGCCCGGCCTGGTCGGCACCAAAGCGCGCAGTGGCCTGAATAACAACTTTGCCACCGTGTTTGAACCGCGCATCGGTTTTGCCTACGACGTGCTCGGACACCACACGACATCGATTCGCGGCGGCTATGGCATGTACAGCGTGCGCGAAGACCTGGGCGCGGTGGACAACCTCGCGATTTCCGCGCCCTTCTTCCCCTTCGGAGTTAACTTCCTCCCCGGGCCGGGCAGCCTGGCCAATCTGTTCCAGCCCAACCCCGCCATCAACTTTCCCGGGATTCCGCCTCTGGGTGTGATCAGCGGAACCTATGTGCCGCAGGCCGCGCTCTTCCAGGGATTTCAGCCCAGCTGCACGTTGGGTAATGGCAATCCTTCCACCGATCCGCAGCAATGCGCTCCGGGCTTTTCCGGCAACGTAAACAGTCTGATCGCGCTGCAGGTTCCCCTGCACTGGATTGTTGCCACCACTCAGCAGTGGAACCTGACAGTAGAGCGTGAACTGGGCAAGAACTGGTTCATGGAGCTGGGGTACGTGGGCACGAAGGGCACTCACTTACGGTCGACCTACGATCCCAATCAGGCGCGTCTGGCCACGCCGCAGAGCCCGATTGTCATTCCCGGCTACAACTGCGATGGCAGCAAGGGTGCCGGCGCGCAGTGCGTGATCGTCAACACCACCGCCGAAAACGCCAGTGCCCGTGTTCCTTTCCTGGGAATCGCTCCCGCCAACTTTGAATCTTTCGCTCCCAACTCCGACTCCCACTACAACTCCATGCAACTCAGCGTCGCCCACCGCTTCTCCGGCGGCCTCTATTGGCAGAGCGCCTACACCTTCGCCAAATCCATTGACGATGTCTCCACCGCCTCGGTAGCCTTTGACACCCGCTTCAACGACCAGACCAACGCCCGCGCCTCCCGCGGACTGTCCGACTTCGATCGCCGGCACCGTTTCGTCACCAGCGCGGTGTACGAACTTCCCTTCTTCTCTCATGACAATGGATGGAAACGCGGCGCGCTGGGGGGATGGGAAGCCAGCGGCGTGCTTATCTGGCAGTCCGGCCTGCCCTTTACGCCCATCGATTCGCTGGGCGGCAGCGCCTATTCCCTGAGCAGCCCCAACCTGGCCACGCCCATGTTCGCCGCGGGATTCAGTTGCTCCAACGCGCCCACTTCCGGCAGCGTGGAAGCCCGCTTGGGACATTGGGTAAATCCCGCCGCCTATGTGCCCGATCCGGTGGTTCCCCTGGCCAACGGCGCACCGGGAGACGCCACCGCCTACGGCAACGCACCGCGCAACTGCGTAATCGGACCGCCGCAATCGAATGTGGACTTTACTCTCGGCAAGACGTTCAAAGTCGCGGAATCGCAGAACCTGCGCTTTCGGGCCGATTTCTTCAATCTCTTTAATCACCCCTCGTTCGCTAATCCTTCCGCCACCGACATTCAAAGTCCAAGTTCTTTCAGCCAGATCACATCCGTGGTCGGAACTCCGCGGCTGATCCAGTTTTCGCTCAAATACTCGTTTTGAAACAACTGGAGGGGGATGAACTGCCATCCCCCTCCAGAATTACGCAACGAACTGGATTCAGAAAATGAATTTGAGTCCGAACTGCAGGTGACGCGCCGGGTTAGCCGATTTGAACGCCAGCGGCTGCGAGGGATCAAGTCCTTTCACTCCCTTCAGGTTGTAAGGACCATTGAGCAGGTTGACGGTTTGCGAGCCGATTTGGAAGGGATCCGGATTCGCCGGAAATACATCGTTCACCGCGCTGAAATTCGTGTGGTTCAGGATGTTGGTGCCTTCCACCAGCAAATCCAGCTTGGTGCCCTGGTCCCGTCGAATGTAGAACGACTTGGTCAAGCGCAGGTCCAGGCTGTTGTACGCCGGGCCGATTCCGGTGTTGCGGCCGGCGTGCCAGGGCCGAGCATAAAGCGACTGACCCAAGGTTCCGTTGGCTTCCGCCCCACCCAGGCCAGGA
>DATGIY010000714.1:0-7723 GCA_035295475.1 Terriglobales bacterium | reverse complement strand
GACATTATTGTCATCGACGCCGGCCTCATGTTTCCCGAGTCGGAGCTGCTGGGCGTCGATATTGTCGTTCCCGATATCACCTATCTCATTGAAAATCGCGAGCACGTCCGGGCTATCGTCCTCACCCACGGCCACGAAGATCATATTGGCGGACTGCCGTGGATTCTTTCCGAGCTCAACCTCCCCGTGTACGGCACCGAATTCACCCTGGCCTATGTGGAGGACAAGCTGGAAGAGCACGGGCTGCTGGACGACGCCGACCTGCGCGAAATCCGCCCCGGAGAGCGCTTCAGTGTTGGGCCCTTCACCATTAATCCCATTCAGGTGACGCACAGCCTGGTGGATTGCGTGTCCCTGGCCATCCACACGCCCATGGGCGTGATCATTCACACCGGCGATTTCAAAGTGGACCCTACCCCGACCGACAATCGCCTGTTCGACCTGCATGCTTTCGCTGAATACGGCAAAGAAGGAGTTCTGGCCCTCTTTCAAGATTCCACCAACATCGAACGCCCGGGCTACACGCCCAGCGAGCGCGCGGTGCGCCGCAAGTTCGACGAGGTTTTCGCCTGGGCGGAGCGCCGCCTATTCATTTCCTGCTTCTCCTCATCCATTCATCGCATCAAGCTGGCCTTCGAACTGGCCTACGAGTACAACCGCAAAATCGCGCTGGTGGGCCGCTCCATGGCCGATTCGGCGACCATCGCTTCCGACCTTGGCTACATCGATGTGCCCGACGGGCTGCTCATCCACCCCGGCGAAATCAAGAATTTCCCCCCTAGCAAGGTTTGCGTGCTGATCAGCGGCACCCAGGGCGAGCCCATGTCGGCGCTCTCCCGCGCCGCGGTGGACAACCACAAGCACGCCAAGATCGAAATCGGCGACACGGTGGTGCTTTCGTCCCGCATCATTCCGGGCAACGAGAAAGCTATTTACCGCATGATCGACCACCTCTTCCGCCGTGACGCCCACGTCATCTACGAGGACGGTTCGCACCCCCCGGTACACGTCAGCGGCCACGCCAGCCAGGAGGAGCTCAAGCTGATTATCAACCTGGTGAAGCCTCGCTATTTCATTCCTATCCACGGCGAATTCCGCCAGTTGCGCCGCCACGGGGAACTGGCCGCCTCCATGAAGGGCTCTGTGGGCAAGGTGATCGCCCTCGAAAGCGGGGATATTCTGGAATTCGATGAGGCCGGCGCCCGCAAGACCGGCCGTGTGCCCGTGGGGCGCGTTTGCATCGACTCCGGCTCGCGCACCGACGTGGTGGAAGACCTGGTGATTCGCGATCGTCGTCACCTCAGTGAAGACGGCATCGTGCTGCCCATCATTGCCATCAACAAGCTCACGGGCCGGGTGGAGTCGGCCCCGGAAATTGTGATGCGCGGCTTTGCCGCGGGCGAGGACGGCTTCCTGCCGGAGGCGCGCCAGGTCGTGCTGCAGACCCTGGAAGCCTCCAGCGACGAAGAAAAAGCCGACTACGGCGTCATCAAGGAAAAGATCCGCCAGGACCTCAAGCGCTTCATTGTGAAGCGTTCCGCCCGCCGCCCGCTGATCATGCCGGTGATCCTGGAAATCTAGCGGGCTCCGGCTGGACCTGTTCATTTCCTGCCGGTTACAGGCAAACTGCCCACCCCGTGGTGCTAGGACCCACGTTTCGCACTAAATTTTCAGAACCAGCTAAACTAGACTTTAGTTCTGTAGGAGACCTCTGCCATCGTTACGCTCGAGCAAATCAAGGAAGCCCAGCGGCGTCTGCAGGACGTGGCCGTGCGCACGCACCTGGTGCGCTCCAATATTCCGCAGCACGCTGACGTTAAAGACCAGCGGGAACTTTACCTCAAGCCGGAAAACTTGCAGCCCGTCGGCTCGTTCAAGCTGCGGGGCGCCTACAACAAGATCGCTTCGCTTTCCGCGGAAGAGCGGCAGCGGGGTGTAATCGCTTACTCCAGCGGCAATCATGCCCAGGGCGTCGCTTACGCTGCACGGGCTTTAGGGGTTCATGCGGTCATCGTCATGCCACGCAGCGCTCCGGCCATCAAGCGCGAAAGTACCGCTGCCATGGGGGCGGACATGGTGCTGGTCGGTCCGGGCAGCGAAGAGCGGCGTACGCGCGCGGAGCAACTGGCTGCCGAGCACGGTTATGTCATTGTGCCGCCTTACAACGACGAAAGCATCATTGCCGGGCAAGGCACCATTGGCTTGGAAATCCTGGAAGACTTGCCCGAGGTCCAGACCATTCTCGCGCCCGTGGGGGGAGGCGGTCTGGTGAGCGGTATCGCCACCGCCGTCAAACAGGCTGTGGGCGCCAGCAACGGGCATCACAAAATTATTGGCGTGGAGCCGGCACTGGCGGCGGACGCGCTGGCCAGCTTGCACGCCGGGCATGTCGTATCCTGGGCCGCTGAGGAGACTACGCGTACCATCGCCGACGGCCTTCGCACCCAGAGCGTGGGCGAGATTTCTTTTGCCCACATCCGTACCTACGTCGACGGCATCGTCACTGTTACCGAGGACGAGATTCGGCAGGCCATGCGCCTGCTGGCCCCCAATCCCAAGCTGATCGCGGAGCCCAGCGGCGCGGTCACGGTGGCTGCGTTTCTTTTCCACCGCGACGAACTTCCAGCCAGCCGCATCACCGTAGCCGTGATCAGCGGCGGCAATGTCGAGCCCAAGATGCTGGCGGAAATTGTGGAAGAAAAGCAGGAGGGGGCGAGCCCGCACCCGGTCGTCTCACCTCGGGAATCGGGCGTCAAGAGTTAGGGTCGACGTTAGCCTTTCTCGCATTTTTCCCAGAACTGTCCATCCTGCAGGAATCGCCACCGAGCACAGCGCGGGTGCGCGACTGAATCTTTGCAATTCCTTGCCGCTGATCGGTTTCTCCCGTTCTAGTAGAATTCTGGTTCCACAGCATCATCGAGGTAGCTGGATGTTTTTGCGTCATCTTCGCCTTGCGACCGCTTTTTTTCTGATTCTGATTGCCGCCTCCGTTGCCGCTCAAACGCCGCCGCCCAGTTTTTTCCCCTACAAGGTCGAAAGCAAGACCCTGCCCAACGGCCTGAATATCGTGGTCATCCCCACGCCGGAATTCCGCGACATGGTGACTTACTCGACCGCCGTCTATGCCGGCTCGCGTAATGAGACCCAGGAGGGCAAAACGGGGCTCGCGCACCTGTTCGAGCACATCATGTTCCTGCATGAATATGGGGGGCAACGCGATGGCTATGATCAGGCGGTTCGGCGTCTGGGCGCGTTCAACAACGCCTGGACCGATTATGACCTGACGTTCTACCACCCCACCACCTTCACTTCCAACCTTGTCGGACCCGTACGCAGCCCACAGGGATCAACGCCGGGGTTGATTCAGCTGGAAGCCTCGCGCTTTGAAAACCTCAAGCTCGACCGCAAAACCTTTCAGGTAGAGGCCGGCGCTGTACTGGGAGAGTATCGCCGTATCTTTTCCGATCCCGGCGAAAAAATGATCGAGGAGCTCTCCCCGGTTGCTTTTCCTCATCACCCCTACGGGCACACGGTTATCGGTTACGAGAAAGATGTAGAGAACATGCCCCACGCCTGGGATGCGGCCTGGGAGTTCTACCGCAATTATTACAAGCCCAATAATGTTGCGGTGATCGTGGTCGGTGACGTTGATCCCAAGATCATCTTCGCGCAGGTGGAGAAATACTATAGCGATTGGCAGCCTTCCCACCCGCCGCAGATTCCCGCCGAGCAGCCGCCGCAGGGACCAAAGAGCGTGCACGTGAATTGGGCAGCAGATGTTTCTCCCCGCCTGGTGGTCGGCTATCACACGCCCGCCATGCACCCCGGCAACAAGGAGACCGCTGTTACCCTGATCCTACCCGAGCTGCTGGTTTCCCGCTCTGCGCCCCTGTTCCAGAAGTTGCGCTACCAGAAGCAGACGGTCACCAGCTTTTCCATTCTGGACGGTACCGAACTGCTGGAGTCCACCGATCCTCATCTGCTGCTGTTGGATTCCGAGCTGGTGCTTGAGCGCTTCCGCCAGCAGGGCCGGCCCTATGTGCAGGATGTGCAGAATGACGTTATTTCCGGAGTCGATGCCCTGCAGCACTTTTCTAGCGAGCCCGGTTCGGCCCGCGTGCTGAGGGTTGTGAAGAATAAAGTGCGCAACGATTTCCTCGGAGGTCTGGATTCCACTTACGACATCGCGCGCACCTTCGCCTGGTATTACCGCTTCAATCGCGATCCCAATGTGCTCGACACCCTGATGCAGTCCATCAATTCCCTCACCCCGCGCGACATCGACCGCTACGCGCAAAAGTACTTCACGCCCCAGGGCCGTATCGTGACCACCTTATGGCAGGGGGCTGCTCCCGGGGCTTCGGCTTCCAGTTCGGGGGCGAAATGAAGTCCCGCACTTGCTTCGCGGTCGTTGTCCTGCTGCTGTGCCCCCTGGCCGGTTTCGCGCAGCGTAGACCTCACGGCAAAAGGTTCAAGCCCGAGAGCATCCATGTTTTTCCCGCCAACCTGGTGACCGTCAGGTCGGACTCGCCCCTCTACCAGGTCCAGATCATGGTGCGCACCGGCTCGGCCGATGATCCCGCTGGCAAAGAAGGCACGGCTTACCTGGTGGCCCGGGCACTCATCGAAGGCGGTTTTGGCCTGCCCAGGAAGCCTGTAACGACGCAGGCGCTGGCCGAAATTACCCGGCCCTGGGGCGATGCCGCCTTTCCCACGGTCCTGGTGGACAAGCAGGCCACCACGTTTTCCGTGACCGTGCCGCGAAGCGCCTTCGCCGAGTACGTGCGCCGCGTGCTCAAACCCATGTTTACCCAGCCTTTATGGCTGCCCAAAGAAATGGATCGTTTGCGCCGCGACACATTGACCGACATTCAATCCGGTTTGCGTTTTGAGGACGAGGAAAGCCTTGGCCTGCTAGCGTTAGACAACTATGTATTTTCCGGCACACCGCTGGCTCACCTTGCCCGTGGCACGGTGCAGGGTCTGCAGGCGATTACGTCGCCAGATCTCAACGGTTTTTACAAAAAGTACTACACGCTGGGAAATATGAACGTGGCCACCACCATCAACGATCAACAGGATCTGAGCAAGCTGATCGACGCTCTGCCGGCGGGAGAACCCCTGTATCGTCCGGCGAACCTGCGAGCCTCCGTGGTGGCGCCGGGGCGGCACGTGCTCATCATCACTCAGCCCAACGCTATTGCCACCGGGCTGCACCTGGGCTATCCCATCTCTCTGCGGCGCAGCGATTCCGACTACTGGCCCCTGTTCGTGGCCAACGTTTTTCTCGGCCTTCATCGCGACAGTTTCGGGCGTCTGTATCAGGAAATCCGCGAAGCGCGCGGCTATAACTATGGCGATTACTCCTACATCGAGTATGCCTATGGCCGTCCCGATTTCCTGTTTCCGCCTCCCACCACGCCGCGGGATCAGCAGTATTTCAGCATCTGGGCCCGCCCGGTCGGGCACGAGTATGCCCACTTTATTCTCAAAGCCATGACCGCTGAACTAGATCGCTTCGCACGCCAGGGCATGACGCCGGAAGAAGTGGCTGATGCCAAGGTCAAGGCCCGCGCTTTGTACTTGAACTACGCGGAAAGCGTTTCGCGCCAGTTGGGATACCGGCTCGATGATCTCTTCTACGGCATGCGCGACCAGGGCTACTTGGAGCAGATGCTGTCTCGCATCGATGCGGTGACCGCCGCCCAGGTGAATGAGGCCATCAAGAAGTATCTGCAGGCGCAAAACCTGGATTATGTCGTCGTCACCAGCGAAGCTGAGGGCGAGAAACTGGCCACTGACATTGCCGGAGACACCAATGTGCACTCCAAGACTCCGGCCGAATACCACATTTCGTCGCCCATTCCGCCCGATAAACAGCAGATACTCGATCAAGACAAACAGTGGGCCGCATACCCGCTCAACATTCCCCGAGCTAATATAAGGGTGGTGAAAGCGGCGGCCATGTTCGAAACCGCGGCAGAACCATGAGGGCCAACCATGCTCCGCCCAGGGCGGCACATTTCATGACATTCAAAAACGTATTTTCAATCACCGCAATTATTGTCCTCGCGATCACGCTGCCCGCGTTTGCGGCGGAACAAGCCACCCAGCGCGGGGTGATGATCCGGCCGGCCACAATCTATATCTCTCCCGACCCCTCTTCCGCCAGACTGGCGCAGATCGAGCGCGGCCGCGAAGTTGCGATTCTGGAACACAGCAACCAGTGGCTGCACGTGTTCGCTACTCTGGCCGGACAGCGCACCATGAATCCCATTACCGAGGAAGATAGTGATATCGCCGACGTGCGCGACGTCAGCGGCTGGATCGTGGGCAAGGGGGTCATCACCGCGTCCACTCCCAACGGCGACAAAATCCTCTTCGGCGCGGCGGCGGACGCCGAGGCCGAGGCCAGCCAGCGCGGCGGACGCAAGGGCGCGGCCGGCGACGCCTTCTTTCTCTACCTGCGCACCCAGGAGTATTTTCCAACCTCGCCACTGGCGGGCGAAGCCCTGTACCGCGCCGCCGATATCAAGTGGCAATTGGACCGCATGGATGTCATGAGCCGTCCCAGCGCTCACGCCCGCCAGGCTTACCTGCGTGAGGGCATGAACGAAGACCTGATGAAGAAGGTGATCAAAAAATATCCCAACACCAAGTGGGCCGATCGCGCCGCATTTCACCTGATCGAAAACAAGCTCTGCGGCGACTGGCAGGGCACTTCCGGTTGCCCCAAGAAAGAAGCGGAAATCTACGAAAAGTACGCCCGCGAGCGCCCCGACTCCCCGGATGCTGCTGAAGCCTTGTATGACGCGGCCTGGCGCCTGGCGGCCCTGATCCAGATCTACAAGACCGAGGAAAAAGCGAAGGATTCCGACCAAGCCAAGGCCCACGCCATGGATGTGGCCCAGCAGATCGTTTCCAAGTATCCGCAAAGCGACTGGGCGGACCGCGCCCAGACGCTGCTGTATATGTTGCACCAGGACATCCCCACATACGGAAATGAAATGGAATGAAGCCGCAGTCGGGCAAGCTCATCTGCGAGCGGACGTTACCTGAGACAATTTCCGAAAGAGCAGCATGTTGACCCCGCGGGCCCCCGGGAAGGAAAATTTCGTGCCCCCAGCTTAGCCCGCGCGACGCTCTCCTGCTACCATGTTTCCTAACCCAACTCTGGAGTCCATTTGAATCACTACCTGCTTTCCCTGCTCCTAGGCATCGTTGAAGGCCTCACCGAATTTCTTCCCGTCAGCTCGACGGCGCACCTGAGGTTGTCGGAGGCCTTCCTCGGCGTAGACCTTTCCAGCGGCTATTGGAAGATGTACTCCATCGTGATTCAGTTGGGGGCGATTCTCTGCCTGCCTATTTACTTCCGGGCGCGCATTCAAGAGTTTCTGTCCACGTTTCCACACGGGCGCGAGGGCAAGCACACCATCTGGACTCATCCCCTGAGCCTGACCGCGGTGGCCTTCGTATTTACCGCCGTCCCCGCGCTGCTGCTGACCAAAATGATCGGCAAGAACCTGGAAAACGTGCACGTGATGGCTTCTTCCCTGGTAGTGGGCGGCCTGATCATGTGGATCGTGGACGTGATGTACGGCCCGCCGCGGCCGCTGCCCGCGCGCTCCCTGGGCGCAGCCGCCAGCCCCGGCACTCGCGTTCTGGGCTACAAAACCGAGCATGTGGAGCAGATGACCCTGGGCCAAGCCATCTGGATCGGGAT
>DATGIY010000713.1:0-2387 GCA_035295475.1 Terriglobales bacterium | reverse complement strand
ACCTGAGCAAACAGGAGTGGCTGCCGAGAACTCGAGTACTCCTCGATCCCGGCACAGTACTTGCGCAGCGTGAGCAATGAGTATCTCTGCTGTTCGACGGTAGTGGAACCCGTCGATTGAGCCAGCAGGGAGGTGGTAAATACCACGATGAACAACAGCGGCGTGAGTCGGCTCATAAAGCACTCCTGTGACCGACGTTCCAGTTGCAGGCCTATTCTAGTCCCGATCTGGCCGGTTAATGTAAAGCCGTCAATGCCATGTTCCAGACAGGGTTTCAGAACCAATTAGAAAGAGGCAGATGATAAGTGGAACCGTGACTCTCTAATGCCGATCATCGCAGAGTCGTGAACTTTACTGGGTCGGGGTATTTATCTTGAATCATAAGTCCAGAAGTCGTGTCGGCATTCTCCGGCTTGATGCCCCCCAAAGGACGGCGCACGGTTTTGTCCTGGAGTTCGAGTTCGATGATGCCGAATCTGCTCAATCTCGGCATTTCGGCGGTATTTTTGAAGAGCGGATCGCGGGTAAAGTCCGGCAGGGTGATGTCGAAACTGCCGTTCTTGCGAGGGTCGAGTTCGCCGACGATACCCAAAGGCGTTGGAGCGCTAAGGCAGGATCCGCCGCCCATGATGTCCGATGTACCGGGCCGGCGTTCGAAGAGAAAGTAGTCACACACCCAATCGGCCTCGAGTTCAGCCACAATCAGGAGGTTCGTCCCTTTGAACATGCTCGGCGGAATCTGAGCCGGAGGAAGAAATCCGTGCAGGGTGAAGACAGGTAGTGCCTCACACGTAAAGGGCACAGAAACATCGTAGTCGCCTGCGGGTAGGCTATAAGCTTTGAATTCGCAACCCGGCGCGTACGCCGCGATCTTTGCCTCTTGGGTTGGATTCCGGTAGATCACGTACTGCCGCACATGGGGTTGGGGCCTCACCATGTGCGAGCTGCTGCCTTTGCCTTTCAGCAGGTATCGAATCCACAGCCCCTCTGACGGAATTGTGGCCGGCAAATTGATGGCAATACGTGGAGTTCCGGCGGCAGGCGCCCAAGCTGCCTGGGCGAAGATACTGGGGATGGCGCTCAGTACGATAATCGGTACAGTAATGAGTGGGGAGCGCACGGGAGAATTCTACATCGCAAAGCGAACCGCAACCCATTGAATCGCACCGCACCCTGCGGCGCCGGCGTGACTCGTGCTTCATTCAGGATTTCCGGCATCAATGTCGGCTCGGCAGCGGACGCATGAGGAAGGAGAAATCTCCGGCGTGGTAGATAACTCTGCCCGCGGACTCCGGAGTGGCGGGAACTTTACCGGCCCACACCTGCTCAAAGGCAGTAACCAGGCGGGGAAGCACGGAAGGCGGGGCGACGGGAATGTTGTGAGCGCCGAGAACCAGCTTGACCTGGGGAGCGAGCGCGGCCAAACGGCGAATGGAGGCGTCATAGGCGCGCAGGTCGGTTTCCGGGCGATAAAGCCAGATAGGGGCGGGATAGTAAGTGTCGCCGGTAAAAAGCAAGCCGTGCGCGCGATCGAGAAGAGAGATGGCGTCAGGCGTGTGGCCGGGCGTGGCGATGATCTGCAAGGAGCGGCCGCCGAGATCAAGGCGCTGGCCATCATGCACGTAGGCGGTGATTTTCCAGGGGCGGGTCACATAGGCGTTGGGATCAAAGCCCGGAGGAAGCTGCCCGCAAATCTGGCCGGACGCCAGTTCCTCCTGCGCATCCTGGCGGGAACCGCGCGCGTTCTGGCGGGTGAAGGCGGTGTCCATTCCATAGATGGTGCTGAATTCCCAGTTGTCGCCGACATGATCATCGTGGGTGTGGGAATTGAGAACGGCGATAGGCAAATGGGTGAGTTGGTCGGTAACCTTCTTCAGATCGCTGATGCCCATGCCGGTGTCGAAGAGCAAGGCACGCTTGTTCCCCAGAATGAGGTAGCTGATGGTTTCTTCCGCCTGGTGGGGCTCGTAAATGGCAAACACGGCGGGCGCGACCTGATAGACCTCATACCAGGGATCGGCGACAGGCACGCGCTTCAGCGTTTTATATTGGGGACGGGGAAGGGCGCGGCACCAGCCGGGGATTTCAGCGGAGAATGCCAGGCTGGAAAGAACGAAAGCAAGAATCAGTGGGAGGAGGATTTTCCGCGACATGAGTGGCGGGGATTATAGCGCGGCTTGGCAGCTGGATTGAAGCGTGCGTGTTAAAGGGAGAGTCCCCCCAGCCGGTCAGGCAGCGGCGGGCAAGGCGAGAGCGGAGCGGCAGCGGGCACGGTAGCGGCGATAGTCGCGCAGCAGGCGCTCCTCTTCGTCGCTGCCGGCCAGGCTTTCCGCAGCCATTTTGCAGTAGCCCATGCGAAAAGCGGCGTAAGCTTGCACCCAGGCGGG
>DATGIY010000712.1:0-2176 GCA_035295475.1 Terriglobales bacterium | reverse complement strand
CACACAAATGCCGCCCAGAAGAGTATGGAAGCCATGCTTCACCTGTAATTTCGCTGTTGAACTGCCTTACTTACTTACTTGAGGCTAGCCGCGGCGCTTCTTACTTACCGGCCCTCGCAAGCCTTAACGTCGCCGGGATTGCCCCGGCAAAGTAATTGCGTCTGATTATCTTTCTTCGTCCTGGTATTACTTCGATTCCTAGCCGAAGATACAACCAATTGAACGATAGCAGTTCAGTCCTGATGCGTCTGGTCAAAAGTGATCAATGTGAGCGCCGGGACCGCCGGCGGACGCAGAGACTCCGCTGCCGCGTCGGCCCTCGAGCCTGCGCTTTATCGCCACCGCCCCCATTGGTGTGGATCAGCCCCGAAAGCGCGGGCGCGCAGTTACTCCATTTCGATGGCCGCTTTGGTGAGACATCTTACAGCGCAAGCTTTCCCATTACTCAGAAAGGGTGCGATCTGACTCGTTGCCGCGGTACGCCATCGCCCAATCCGTAAAATTACCAGTGGAAATTCCCGTATTTTGATAAGGGGCATTAGCCCTTTTGGACTGGTTAACGAATCGTAGTATAGATTCACACCTTGGGCTATGGCATTGATAGTTTCCAATGCACTCGGGGTCCCAGGAAGCTATCTCGCAGCCGGCCGGGCCGGGCCGCCTGCCCGCCATCGAAGGTCTGCGCGGCCTGGCGATGACTCTCGTGTTCTTCGGCCACTTTGAAGGACTCTTCCGCAGGTATCTCCCGGTTAACGGGTGGAGCATCCAGCTGGTCGATTTTCTGCGGGTCATCGGCCACCAGGGAGTCTGCTTCTTCCTGGTGCTGTCGGGCTACTTCGTATATCGCGGCTACCTGGGCAATCCCGGAGGTTATTTCTCCTTCGCGGCGCGGCGCCTGCGCCGCATCTATCCTCCCTACGTCGCCATGTTGGGGCTTTACCTTGTACTCTCGGCCGTTTTCCCCACCGAATCCAAGATTCCGTCCGGGCACGCGCTCTCCTACATCGCCGCCAACCTGATGATGATCTCCTCCCGTCCCATGATCATCGTTTCGTGGACCATCGGTACCCTGCTGGCGCTCTACACGCTGGTGCCTCTGTTCTGGACCACCGTCCGCTTCGAGCGCTGGAAGCCGCTCTACCGCATCGCGTTCCTCCTGGCGTCGGTGGCGGTGTGGTATTCCATGCCGCGATCCGTCCCCATGCTGGATCAGCGGGCGGCCTTCGTGTTCGTGGGTTTCGCGCTCCACGAGGCCATCCTCGCCGGGGCGCAATTCCGCAGGGGTGGAGAATTTCCCGGGCTGGCGATTCTGGCCTGCGGCTATCTGCTGTGGTATGCCAACGACCGCGGCTGGATGACCTTCCTGCACCTGCCGGATTCCTGGAACTACTACACCTATCTGGCGCCCGGTCTCTTCTATGTTTGCGGGCACATTCTCCGCTGCCAGGGACGCCTGGCCGCCGCGCTCGAGTGCGCTGGTCTGCCCAGGCTGGGTAGGATGAGTTATTCCTACTACCTGTGCCACGGCATGATCGTGAAAGGTGCGCTGCTGGTGGCGTCCGCGTGGCTGCCCAATACGCCCGCCAATCCGGCCATCTTCTGGATCGCCTTGCCGGTGGCCTACGCCTGCACTCTGGTTGCGGCATGGGCATGGTTCCAGGCGGTGGAACTTCCGCTGGCCGCATTCGCAGGCGGCCGCACGCAACCCCGTCCCGCTGCCGGCTCGCCGGCCCCGCAATCCGCTCTGCCGGTTTTCATGACTCCGCCCGCTGCCTGACGCCATACGGCACTTTGCGGCGTGATGCCGGCCGCTCGTGCTGCTGTCACTACCGCGCCTTGCGTCCCAGCCCCGCGCGGTAGATCTGCTCGTACTGCCGGCTCATCTCTTCGATGCCGTAGCGCTCGAAAGCCAGTTGGCGGGCGCTCTCCCCGCGCCGCCCCAAATCCGCACTCTCCGCCGCCCGGAGCATGGCCTCCGCCAGCGGCCCCGCATCGCCCGGAGGACACAGCCAGCCCACCGTGTCCGGCAGGATTTCCGGCACCCCTCCCACCGCCGTGCTGACCACCGGCAGCCCTGCCGCCATGGCCTCCAGGATCACCAGCGGAAGCCCCTCGTTCACCGACGAAAAGACGAACACGTCCAGATTCCGCAAAGCCGCCGGAGTATCGTTGGTGC
>DATGIY010000711.1:0-3318 GCA_035295475.1 Terriglobales bacterium | reverse complement strand
GGCGGGCGTGATTTCAATCACGAGCGGAGCCATCGTACTTTTGTAGACGGCGTAAAGGAACGCGAACCAGAGCTCCCTGCGAGCAGGCGCGAAAAGGCAGGTGATCGGACCAGCCACGCGAGTGCCGGATAAGGTGCGAGCAGCGCGACCGTTAGTGGGCGGCAGGTGGAGTTCTGGCTGAATGACACCCCGGTCGGTTCCGCCGAAGATGAAGCGCTTCTGTAATCTCTATGCCTTGGTCGAACCTCTCTCAGCGGCCTTTTTCTTCTTCGCGCCCACGCCGCCTTCATTCGTTCCGACATTTTCTTGCGAAATGCCGCATCCCTAGCTGGCGATCTCTTCTGCTTCCCTGCAACCCGAGCCTTCGCTGGCTCTGCTTTGGGTGTCGCCGCAACCGAACCCGCAACCGCAGACTTCGCCGCCTTGATCGCCGCCCAACGCTTCTCTGCCGCCGCAATAATCGCTTTTCGGCCCGCTGCACTGAGCTTTCGTTTAGCTGGTGCTTTAGCTGGTGCTTTAGGCGCTGCGGTCTCGTGCACCTTCGTGTCCTGTCTGACAGACGGCACCGTCGCCCTTCGACCAGAGCCCGCAGGCCTGCCTTGTCGCTTCGTCGGGCGTTGCAGAGCCTCAATCGCTCTCGTTAGTTTGTCCCTCTCGCTTACCAGTAACGCAAGTATGTGGTCAGTAGCCATAGGGATGAGGCTATCACTATAGGCGAACGGTATAGGAAGTCGTATTCATGGATGTGCAACCAGGCAAGCGCCGGGCGATTCTCCGTCGAAATTCCTTCGCACACACAAACTTCGTTCAGGGAGCCACGGTGCTGGAAGGGGCTTCTCTGAGTCGTTGCCGATAATGGTTAATATCAGGCCGCCAATTTGCCTTTCGGAGTGTCCGAATTGCCGGCCATCTCATGAACCAGCGCCCGGGGGCGCAGCTTCCGTGACCATCGATAGGAGCGATGGCACGTTTCCCAGCACGGGATAACGTCGTTGGAGTAAGTTTTTCTAACAGCCGTTAACCGCCCCGCGGCTTCCATACGTCCCAGTTGCCTGGTTTGCACAGGATCGCGGCCCAATCCGCTGGGGAATCCTCTACGAACCGGCTTAGGAGCCTGGATCCGGCGCAGCGCGCTTTCTGGAACGGCACTGCCTTTTCGATAAGTCAGCTTGTTCCGCATGAATCGTAGTTATATAGTTACAGACGCGACCAAGGCCTTCAAAGCTTGCTTGGCGCACGCGGTTCCTGGCCGGGGGACTGCAGCCTTTCTGCACTCCCGAAAGGAGCACGCGTGGAATTGCCAAAACGAGACCTGCTGGTTTCGAAAACATGGATTCAAACCGTCGCACTGGTCGTCGTGTTCGGCTTTTTCGTCCTGGGTTTGCTCGCGTATCGGACCTACTCGGGTGAAGCGCCGATTCCGGCGCGCGTGGTGGACCCAAAGGGAATTGTTCTTTTCACCGGCGACGACGTTTCGAGCGGCCAGCAAATCTTTCTGCGTAACGGCCTGATGGAATATGGTTCGATCTTTGGGCACGGAGCGTATCTTGGACCTGATTACACCGCCGATTACCTACGGCGTTCCGCGACCACCGTATTTGGAGTTCATGAGCGCCAACAGTCGGATAGCGCAAACAGTAAGACTGTGGCCGAGTTTAAGACCAATCGTTACGACCCGGCGAGCGATACACTCACGTTTACCGAAGCCCAATCCACGGCATATAACCAGCTCAAGGACTACTATCAGTCTGTCTTCAATGACCCTTCCACTCGGTCCGGGCTCCGGCCGCACGCAATCAGTGAACGCCGTGATACCGACCAGCTGACCGCATTTTTCGCATGGTCAGCATGGGTGGCTTCGGCCACTCGGCCAGGTACCGATTATTCGTATACCAACAACTGGCCGCCTGAGCCGCTGGTCGGAAACCGGGTGACGGCGAATGCAGTGCTTTGGAGCGTTCTGTCTCTGATAGCCCTGTTGGGCGGCATCGGTCTTTTGTTCGCGGCGTTTGTGAGATGGAACTTTCTGGGATGGCATGGTCGCGAGCAGAAGACCTTGAACTTTCGTGCTCCTGGAGCCGTCACCCTGACTCCGGCACAGCGCGTGTGCGGCTGGTTCTTCTTTGTCATGGCCGTGTTGTTTCTGCTTCAGACCCTGGTGGGCGCCGCGTCGCAACACTACCGCGCCGACGCATCGAGTTTTTTCGGTCTGGACTTGGCCCAGATTCTTCCCTTCAATCTAGCGCGTACGTGGCATTTACAACTGGCGATCTTCTGGGTCGCCACTTCTTTTCTTGCCGCCGGTATTTTTCTTGCGCCGATGATTGGCGGACGCGAGCCAAAAACACAGAAGTGGCTGGCAATCGGGCTCTTGTCCGCGCTGGCGGTCGTGGTCTTCGGCAGCCTGGCAGGCGAGTTCGCAGGCATTCACGGCTTTATCCAGCACGGCTGGAGCTGGTTTGGCAACCAGGGATTCGAGTACTTGGATCTTGGGCGCTTCTGGCAGATCCTACTTACGCTCGGCCTGTGCTTCTGGGTATTGATGCTTTACCTGGCACTACGCGGCCGCCTGCGGACGGAACACAAAGGAAACCTGCCGTGGTTGTTCTTGTTTTCCGCCCTCGCCATTCCTGCCTTCTATGCCGTGGGGCTGCTGGCGCAGCCGGAGAACCATTTCACAACCACCGATTTCTGGCGCTTTTGGGTCGTGCATCTATGGGTGGAGGATTTTCTGGAGCTATTCACCACCGTTATGGTGGCCTGCATTTTCGTCCTGTTGGGAGTGGTGGCGGAACGTGTGGCCCTGACGGTAATCTACCTCGACATTGTGCTTTACTCTGCAGGCGGCGTAATCGGCTCCATGCACCATCTCTACTTTTCGGGGACGCCGGCAGAACACCTTGCATTGGGGGCATTTTTCTCAGCAGCCGAGGTAATCCCGCTTACCTTCCTGACGGTGGAGGCTTGGAGCTTTCTGCAGCTGGGAGCGCACCAGCAAGCCAAGTCCCGCACGCCATTTCCGCATTACTGGGCGGTGATGTTCCTGGTAGCGGTGGGTTTCTGGAACTTTCTGGGTGCGGGTATCTTCGGGTTTTTGATTAACCTTCCGGTGGTGTCGTACTACGAGATTGGGACCGCTTTGACTTCCAATCATGGCCATGCGTCCATGATGGGCGTTTACGGGATGCTGGCAGTTGGTTTGGCGTTGTTCTGCATTCGCTACCTCATTCCGGAGGCGCGGTGGTCGGACCGGGCCGCGAAAGTCAGCTTCTGGTCGCTCAACATGGGATTAGCCTGGATGGTGTTTGCCACATTGTT
>DATGIY010000710.1:0-2932 GCA_035295475.1 Terriglobales bacterium | reverse complement strand
CTCCCATCCATTGGACGCCCAGCCCAGGGGGCCGGTCAGGGCTTTCGGGCCCGGCACATCCCAAGTGTAATTGAAAACGAAATTGTTGGTCTGGTTAAAGTCCGACGGGCCGCGCCGGAGCCGTGGGTCAAAGAAGAACAGGCTGGAAATGCCATTCTGAAACTGGTCGCCATCGGTGGAACCGGAGGCGGTGTCAATACTGCGACTCCAAGTATAAGAAGCTTCTGCCTGAAGGCCATGGCTCATGCGCTTTTGCAACTGCAGTTCCATGCCGTGATAGATGGAGCCTGAATTCCAGAACGTCCCCGGGACACGTCCAAAGTTGGGATTGAGGGTAGGCAGTAAGCTGCCATTGCTGGGCGGCAGGGGCCATAAATAGCCCCCGGGAGTCTTAGCGATCGGCATCACAATGGAGGAATCGTCCGTCTGCATGAGGTTGTGAACGCCACGCGAGCCCACGTAAGCGATCATACCGGTGGTGCTGGAGCTGAACTGACGTTGAATGTTCAAGTTCCACTGCAATACATAATTTCGGCCAGGATGCTGATCAATATAAGCAGCGCGCTGCGAGTTAACACTGGACGACAGCAAGGTATAAGCGCCAAAGGGGAATGAACCTGGGGGCAGATTGGCGCCGTTAGCCGACAGATAAAAAGGAACGGTTCCGTCCACCGTGTGGCGCAGGTTAACGGGAAAGATCTGCACATCAAACACACCGAAGCCGCCGCGGACGGCAGTTTTGCCGTCACCGAACGGATCCCAGGAAAAACCGATGCGCGGCTCAAAGTCCTTCAAAGAAGGGTTGGGAAAAAGGGGTGAGTGCACCACTACCGTCGGCGCGGTCAGAGTCTGCAAGCTGGCCAGTTTGCCGTGGATTTCCGAGGGCACGGTGGCCATCTCATAGCGTAAGCCCAGGTTGGCGGTCAGATTGGAGCGCAGGTGCAGGTCATCCTCCACAAAGGCACCGAAAACAGTCTCACGAACGTAGCGGGCGGTGGAAATACCGGGGGCATCCGTAATAAGCGAGTTGGGCTGATCGGTAAGGAACTGCTGAAGCGAACCGAATTCGAAATCGCCGCCTGGCTGAGAAGGCGTGAACTGGTTATCGTCAATTCGCTCCACATTGGCGCCAAATTTCAGACTGTGAATACCCTTGGTGAGAAAGATATTGTCGTAAGCCTGGATAGAATTCCAGGCAAAGGCGGCGGGGGCCTGAGTACTGAGGCCGCCGGTGAAAAATGTCAGTCCAGGTACCCCGATGAAACCCACCGTATCTCCGGGCACATAGCCCAAACTGGTGTCGGCGGCCAGCGGGTTCACCGCCTTGGCGCCGGCGGGAGAGGCGGCGAAATCGCGGTTGTAGCCCACGCGCAGCGAGTTCATGAGGGAGGGACTGAAGATGTGGTTTTCCTCCAGTGAGATCATCTGCCGCCTGGTCCTGCTCATGATGATCTTGTTGTTGAACTCGTCATTCTGCTGCGACGGGGCGGTGTCGAACATGTAGTTGCCGGCCAGGCTATCGCTATTAGAGAACTTGTGGTCCACTCGGGTCATCAGGTAGTTTTCGCTGGTAATCGCCGATCCAGCAAAACTGAAAATACCTGTATCTCCCAAAACAGGACCGTTGGGCAGCGGGTAGAAAGCCAGATACGGCTTCACTAAAGGGCTGACTTGGATGGTGCCCGTGCTCAATTGTCCATTACGCGCCGCAATGGAGGGCACGTTGTCTACCATGCTCAACCCCAAAGCCTGGCGCAGGCCCTCGTAGTCAGCAAAGAAAAAGGTCTTATCTTTCTGGATGGGTCCTCCCAGCGAGGCTCCGAATTGATTGCGACGGAAGGGAGGGATGGTAGTGGTATCAAAAAAATTACGCGCGTCGAGAGCGCTGTTGCGCAGGAACTCATAGGCACTGCCGTGAAAAGAGTTTGTCCCGGTGCGAGTAATGGCGCTGATCACGCCTCCAGAAGTGCGCCCGTACTCGGCAGAGTAATTGCTGGTCAGAACGGAAAACTCCGAGACCGCATCGGCGCCCAGGTTGCCGCCCAGGATGCTGCCGGGCGACTGGTTGGAGTAATCATTGATGCTGACACCATCGAGAACGTAATTGTTTTGCTCCGGCCGTCCGCCGGTAATGGATAACTGAACGCCTAGCCCGCGTCCCAAGCGGTCGGTGCTGGCCACGCTGACGATGTCACGGATGGTGGAGACGCCGGGCTGGAGTGTTGCCAAGTCCGTCCAGGACCGTCCGTTCAGCGGCAACTCCACGATGGTCTTGGAATTGGTCACGCCGCTGATGGTGGAAGATTCCGTTTGAATGTCGGAAGCCAGGTCGGTGACCTCCACCGTCTGGCTCACCGTGCCTACTGTCAATGAAATATTCGAAATGATGGAAGCTCCAACGGCGAGCGTAATTCCTTTACGGACCGTAGTTTCAAACCCATTAGCGGAGACCTTCTGCTGATAGGTGCCGGGCAGCAGATTGGGCACACTGTATAAGCCTTGGATGTTTGTGATGACGGTGGTGCTGACTCCGGTCGCGACATTCGTCATGACTACAGTCGCATTGGGGAGTACGGCGCCGGACCTGTCGGTAACGTTGCCGGAAATAGTTCCGCCCACCACTTGTGCCAGGAGAGGACAGGAGCAAAAGATCAGCAACGTCAGCATTGCTCCCAAGCAGACCACCAACTTCCTGAATTCTGAAGCCATAATCGTCTCCTTAAGCGGTAAAGCAGCCCGAACTACACGGCCAACGGCGTGGAGTGCGAAATATAGCGCGCTAGGGCGGAAATGAACGTTAGGCCAAACCCTCGTTTGTCGTCCTCGGGGCATGATTTCTTTGGCCGGTTGCGATATTTCGGCGAGGCGGAGGCAGCACGCTGCCAGGGTCTGTCGTGAAAAGGCCGGCGCGCGCATATTGGGCTTGGTGGCC
>DATGIY010000709.1:0-2860 GCA_035295475.1 Terriglobales bacterium | reverse complement strand
CAGCACGAGCTCGCGCACGGCATCGACCATCAACTTCCGCCGTTCGCTCAGCCAGTGATGAATTGCGTCGAGATTCGCTTTGGGATGAGACACAGTTGTTTAGATTATTCCTTTGGTGATCTCCTGATTAACCAGGCCAGGAACATTTTTCGGCTCCGCAGGTCCGATCTACGAGTTGACGCGATCAGGTGGAGGTTGGATCGAGTCCGTGCTTGGCCAATTCAATAGCGGCGCCTGTGGCTGTTGAAAAATCATTTTGGTCTTTATTCGGGTGAAAGCGGGCGACCAGAAATGTCTCAAAATTCGAGAAGATTGTTTATAGGGCTCCTGGCGCGAGCTAGTTTTTGCTGGTTCGGGCGCGTAAGAGTTTTTCAATAGCTACGCCTGGTTACGACAGTTAGTCGTATTTCCTGGCGCTCGTTGTGAAAGTACTTAGGCCGAATTGCGCTCTCGCCTGTATTCCTTCACGGGCGAATATGGCGTGGATCAGACCACCCTTGCAAGCGCCGGGTGGTCTGATGGGCCTGCCACTACTGTTGGGAAAGCACGAACACGGTTCCGAACGACAAAGTGCCGCCGCGTTCAGTCGTGCCATAGAGGTTTTGCTGGGTATCCATGATCAGGCTTGCGGTTGGAGCTCTCCCGTCGGGATGTCCGGTAAAGCTATGGAGCACGGTTTCTGTGCCGGAGCTATCGATTTTGAACACGGTTCCACCATCCGCGGAACCGCCGTTCTCGGTTGTACCGTAGAGGTTCCCCGTCGAGTCCATGATCAGACCGGCATCGGGATGTGCGCCGTCGGCTCCGCCAAAAGCGTGGAGCACAGTCAGTTCTCCTGAGGGAGCCAGCTTGAAGACAGTTCCGTCGTCGTTGGCACCGCCTGCTTGCGCAGTACCGTAAAGGTTATTCGCCGCATCCAGGACCAGAGTTGATAACGGGGCGTTCCCGTCATCTCCGGTGAAGCTATGAATCACCGATTCGTTCCCGGTACCACCATCAACCGCGAAAATGGTTCCCTGCCCATGAACGCCGCCATTCTTGGTTGTGCCATAAAGATTGGTGTTCTGGCTGTTGCCGGTCAAAGCCGCCCTGGGATTGCAGCCGTCAGCCCCACCTTGAAAAGCGTAGAGCACTGTCTCTTCATTGTCGGGAAAGAGCTTGAATACCACTCCGCAGTTGTGAAGGCCGCCCTTATCCGTTGTACCGAAGATGGTTCCAGCCCCGTCCATGACCAGGTTGCCGTAGGGACTGTCCCCATCGGGCCGTCCTTTAAAGCTATAGAGCACCCTTTCGTTTCCCGAAGAATCGATCTCGAAAATGGTTCCACGGTTGTGGAGTCCGCCCGCTTCTGTCGTGCCATAGAGATTGCCGCGTCCGTCCATGATCAGACCGGCACGGGGATAGGCTCCGTCGTTCTTTTCCGAGAAAACGTGAAGCACGGTCAGATGGTTGGAAGTGTCGATCTTAAAGACAGTTCCTTTGCTGCTCAGGCCACGACCGTCATTTAGGGTTGTGCCGTAAAGGTTTCCGGCCTGGTCCATCAGGAGATTGGCAACCGGGTTTCGGCCGTCGGCGCCGTCTGTGAAACTGTGCAGCACCAACAAGTGCTGTGCGGACATGGGCGAGCTCAGGCAAAGCGCGACCAGCAATGCAAACGATCCCAGGTAGCGTGTTGAACTTGGGAGTGGAAAGTGACGCATACGCCTCCTTACGAAGAAGTGACTTTCATTCGGCTGCTGAATTGCACCTAAGGGAAATTACAACCTGGAGGGGAATAGTACAGGATTGAAACTCACGCGCTAGCGTCTGTCAAGGAGATTTGCGGTTAAACGCCGCAGCAGCAAATGTATAATCGGGACTTTGCGCCAGTCACTATGGACGTCACCATGGATTTTGCGCCGCCCGACGCCGGCAACAAACCCATCAACATCGGGGATCTGATGGAGTTGCTGCCGCACCGCTATCCGATGCTGCTGCTCGATCGCGTCGTCGAGGTGGTGCGGGCGAAGCGAATTGTCGCCATCAAGAATGTTACGATCAACGAGCCCTTTTTCGCCGGACATTTTCCCGGCTACCCCATCATGCCGGGCGTGCTGATTATCGAAGCCATGGCGCAGGCCGGCGCGGCGCTGCTGTTTACCGAGGTCAAGGAACGGGCCGACAAGCTGCTGGTCTTCACCGGCATCGAGCGGGCGCGCTTCCGGCGGCCGGTCACGCCCGGCGATCAGCTACGCATTGAGGTCGACGTGCTCGCCTTCCGCGGTACCGCCGGGCGTCTACAGGGCAAAGCTTATGTCGACGGCAAATTGGTTTGCGAGGGCGTCGTGACCTGCCGCTTGCTCTCGCGTGCTCCTGCCGGAAAGGACGGGGCCGCGCAAGCTGACGCGGGCAATGGCGGCCCGGCCGAGCCGTAGCAAGTCTGAAACCCGGCATGATCCACCCCACCGCGATCGTCGATCCAAGCGCCCGAATTCCCGACTCCTGTGATGTAGGGCCTTACTGCGTGATCCATGCGGATGTCGAGTTGGGAGAACACTGCCAGCTGGTCTCGCACGTGGTGATAGGCGGACCCAGCCGCTTCGGGAGTCATAACAAAATCTATCCGTTTGCCGCCTTGGCTATGGATCCGCAGGACGTCAGCTATGGTGGCGAGCCCACGCGCCTGGAAGTCGGCGACCATAACGTCATCCGCGAATATGTCACGATCACCCGCGGCACCGCCAAAGGCGAAGGGGTTACGCGCATCGGCAGCCACATCCTGATCATGGCCTACACCCACATCGGACACGACTGCGTAATCGGCGACCACTCCATGCTGGTGAATGCCGCCACCCTCGCCGGACACGTCACGGTGGAGGAG
>DATGIY010000708.1:0-2794 GCA_035295475.1 Terriglobales bacterium | reverse complement strand
GAGATGCTTCGGGCCTGAAGGCCCTCAGCATGACGCCGGGAGGAGAAAGGCGGGGCGGCTGTCCCAAACACACAGCTATGGCCTACGGTAACTGCCTTAGGCGATGGCGGGGCCGGGCATACTACAATAACGACAATCAGCTCATGGGGAAATCACACCAGAAACCTATATTCGCCGTCCTGCTGGCTCTGCTGATCGCGGCCGGTGTGGGCCTGATCCTGACCAGCGGGGGAAGTACGCCCACGGTGATCGTGAATCGGCGCAAAGAGAAGGCTAGTCAGGCGGCGCTGGTGGATCAGCGTCCGTTGCAAACCGCGCGCACGCTGGCCACGATGGCAGCCACCCCGGCGGAGCGGGAATTGGCGCAGGAAGCGGCGCGGCTGGCCGATCACGAGGTGGACCTGGCTTTTGCCAGCGCGTTGCGGGAGGCGGCGCAGCATCCGACGCCGGTTTCTCCGGAAGCTCGCCAGCTGGACGCGCGGGTCAAGAGACTGACGGCGCGGGTGGCGGCGGAAACGGACTCCGTCAACAAGCTGCAGCAGATGGCCGCCAAGGCGTCAGTGGTGGACCGGGCGAGGCTGCAGCAGGAACAGCAACTCGAAGCGGCACAGCTGGAACTGGACAAGGATGAGCTGGAAGACGCGCAAAACGACCTGACGCGGGCGGGCGGCAATCCGACGGGCAAAATCGAGCGCATGCGGGACGAGCACGAGGCGGCCACGCACGCGCCGGTCAACAGCACGCTGGCCAACTCCGTGGCGGCGAGCTCGGCGGCAGCCAGCAACGCAGCGGCGAGTAGCGGCGGCGACCTTTTATCCGAGATACAGGCCTGGAGTACCATGCGGGGCGAGCTGCGGCAGGTGGCCCAGGCGCGGCAGGAGGCAGTCAACGCGGCGGCGAAGCTGGCCCAGACGCATCAGGCGCTGGAAAAAGAAACACAGCAAGAGCGAGCTGCCGGAAGTATAGGGACAACTCAGCCCGGCGGCGCTACAGGGCCGGAAAAACCGGCGGCCACGCCAGCCAATCAGGCGGCAGGCGGCGAGCAGGCTGAGGGCGACAGCGCCGCGAACTCTCCGAGCCTGGCCATGCTCAAACACCTGGCCGGCGACCAGAAGACGCTGGCGGAATTTGATCAGCGTACGCAGGACGAACAGGAACTGGCGGATGTGTACAGTTCCTGGGTGATGGTGCTGCAGGCGCGAGAGCGCCGGGCAGTGCACTCCATGCTGCAGTCCGTCATATGGATCTTGCTGATCGTGCTGGCCGTGCTGATCGTGGACCAGCTGATCGACCGCTTCATCCGCAAGCTGGCTCCGGACCGGAGACGTTTTCTCGACCTGCGAGTGGTGTTGCGGTTTACCGCCCAGGCACTGGGTCTGCTGGCGGTGGTGCTTATTGTTTTCGGAAGACCGGCGCAGATGCCCACCATCCTGGGACTGGCGGGCGCGGGCCTGACCGTAGCCCTGAAGGACTTCATCGTCGGTTTCTTTGGCTGGTTCGTGCTCATGGGGCGGAACGGCATCCGGGTGGGAGACTGGGTAGAAATCGAGGGAGTCGGGGGAGAAGTAGTGGAGATCGGGCTGCTGCGGACAGTGCTGCTGGAGACGGGCAACTGGACCGATGCCGGGCATCCCACCGGGCGCAAGGTGGCATTTGTCAACAGCTTTGCCATCGAGGGACACTATTTCAATTTTTCCACTTCGGGGCAGTGGCTGTGGGATGAGCTGCAGCTGCTGGTACCGGCGGATCGCGATCCTTACCCGCTGGTGCAGGAGATTCGCGAGCTGGTAATCAAGGAAACGCAAGCCGGCGCGCGGCAGGCAGAAGAAGAGTGGCAGCGGGTAACGCGGCAGTACGGGATGAGGTCTTTCTCGGCGGAACCGGCGATTGACGTACAGCCGACCAGCTCGGGAGTGCAGGTGGTCGTGCGGTACATCGTGCGCGCCCACGAGCGGCACGAAATCCGCGCCCGCTTGAACCATGGCCTGGTGGAATTGCTGCACGCGCGCCGGGCCGAGGCCGGCACGCGCTAAGCAAGTAACGGCACTAGCCCCCCTAGTATCCAGCACCGGTCCTTGCAAACGGCGGCAGAGAGGTGTATGCAGAGACGGTAGCAACCCGTGCCGGGGCTGCTAAATCCAAAGCTGCGGCCGTGTGCCGCATGGCGGAGCCGACTGCATGTGCGCTGCCGATCCCAAGAGCCCCCTCCTGGAAAACTCCTACGAACAACTGCTGGCGGCAACCCTGCGGGGCTTTGAAGCGGCCCGCGAATCCGCCGCCGCGCTGGCGGAGGGAATAGGTTCGCCCGAAAACGGCTGGGTGGAGAAGGTACGCAAATATGAGGAAGAGCTGGACAAGCTGGACCACGATATCAACGAAGGGGTGACGGCGGCCATCAGCCAGGTGGCGGCGCAACGGGCGCGGGAGTTGCTGGCGTGCCTGAAGTTCATTATCGAGCTGGAGCGGATTGGAGACCTGCTGCAGAACGTGACCAACCGGGCGGTGGCGGTGAAGGCGCGGCTGGAGCCGCAGGAGCTGAAGGATTTGGGCACGATGGCCGCGATTCTGGCCCGCATGCTGGGGGAGGCACAGGAAGCGTTCGCCCAGCGCGACCTGAAACGAGCGGTGGATGTGCTGAAGGCGGACGCGGAGATGGACCGGCTGCGCAACCTGGTATTCGTGCGCCACATCGAGAATCCCGGGCACGAACTGCACCGGGAGAGTTTTCACGTGGTGTTCATGATTCAGGGCCTGGAACGGGCGGGCGACCACGTCAAGAACCTGGCCGAGGAAG
>DATGIY010000707.1:0-6142 GCA_035295475.1 Terriglobales bacterium | reverse complement strand
ATGAAGGACGTGGCATTCCCGTTGAAGAAGTCAGTCAGAGTTTCCGATCCCAGCGTCTCACCGCTGGTGAAGAAACCGAAATCGTGATCGCTGATATCGCTGCGATGGAAGTTGACCCCCAACTTGAAATTGTGATTGCCGCGCGCCCAGGAGAAATCGTCCGTGGCCTGGTAGCTGGTAACGTTGCGGCCCTGCGGCCAGATGAAATCCTCACCTCCCAGACTGGCAAGGGTGGTACTGGCGAAATCCAGAGTAGTGGGGAAGGTGGCCAAGGCCTTGTTCAGATTGTTGGCGCTGAACAGAGCACTGTACCATTGCAGCGAACCCACAAACTGATTGACGGCGGTGGCGCCGAAGGTGTGGGTTTCGTTGATCTGACCCTGATATTCCGGCTGCACGCTATTGGCATTGAACACCGGGCTGATGGGATCGGTGAAAGTTGCCTGCGTGCCATGGTCGGTCTGGAAACGGAGAAAAGCCTTATCGTTGTTTCCGATCACCTGGTCTACGCGGCCGACCAGCTGCCATTCGTGGGTGAAGTTGCCGGCATTGGACTGGAATTGCAGGGCGCAGGGGGAACCCGTGGCGCCAAAACCGGGCAGCGTGGTAAGGTCGGCGCAGCCTCCGCCGGGGAGAATGTTGGCCGCGCGGGTGGCGCCAGGAGCGCTGTTATAGAGCGAAAACATCTTCTGGTAGAAGGGGATTTCCGCCGCATTGCCCTGGGCCGGCAAGTTGGCCAGTGTCGCCGCCTCGAACTGCGGGCTGGGAATGTTGGTGGGAGTGACGGTAGGCAGCACGATGCGCACGCCTTCCGTATCCACAAAGAAGAAGGTCTTGTCCTTCTTGATCGGCCCGCCTAATGATGCCGCCCACTGATTAACATTGTCGAAAGGCCGCGGAGTGACAGTTCCCGTGGTGTGTTTGTTGAAATAGTTATTGGCATTCATGATGCGGCCGTTCCAGAAATACTCCGCATTGCCATGCCAATCGTTGCTGCCCGACTTGCTGACGTAATTGACGTTAGCGCCCGCCAAACCGCCGTACTGGCCGGAATAGCCGTTGTTGACAACCGTGACTTCCTGGACATCGTTCTGACCGAGCAGCAGGTTGGTCGCCCCTGAGTTGTTCACATTTAAGAACGGGTCGTTGTCATTCATGCCGTTCATGGTGAACACATTGGAGGTCCCCGGCAATCCGAAGGTGGAGAAATTGCCATAACCCGACTGCGTGTTCATTTTTGCGCCCGGCGATGTCTGCGGAATGTAGCTGAGGTCATTGCCAGGATTCGGCACTAACGCGACCTGCGCGGGAGTAAAGGTGGTGGACACGTTCCCATTTTCCGTCTGGATTACTGGCGCCTCCGATGTGACAGTTACAGTTTGAGAGGTGGCATTCAGTGCCAAGGTCATGTTGTTCGTTGTGGCCTGGCCAACACTGACCGCAACCGTCGAGCTGGAAGACTTGAAATTGGGCGCCGTGGCCGTCAAAGTGTAGGTTCCCGGGGTGAGGAACTGGAAGCGGTACACCCCGCTGGAGTTGGTGGTCTGGGTCGAGGTCTGGCCTGTAGCATTGCTCTTCAGAGTCACAGTGGCATTGGGTACCACCGCTCCCGTGGGATCCGTAACCGTGCCGGTGACGCTCCCTGACACCAGCGACTGAGCTGACAGCCAGGGAGTGCCCAGCGTAATCAGCGCGGCCGCCAGCACCGCAACCAGAATCGCTCCTAAATTCCATTTTATTTTCCGGTACTCTGCTTTCCGCTCCGAATTGCCCGAGGGAGAGGAAGACGAAGTTAGTGGTGCGAACTGAACTCTCATTTCTCAAACCCTTTCCTGGGAATTGACCCGGGAAGGTGATTGCACGAAAGATGCCACCGCGACCTGCTGGCGCAGGCCTGTGGATTCAGCGCTTTATCGAAAGAGAGTGAAAGCATCCTCCATGGTTTTGTATTGCGCAACAACTCGGAATCCGTATCTGCGTAAGCAACTCGCGGTTATGTTCTGCATCAGGAACAGCTCACGTTCCCGCCGGGCCCATGGTCTGCGTCATCGCGTGATGCGCGATATACACGATCGCAATAGCCAGCAGACGTTTGGTTTGCAGAGACTCGCGTCAAGATGGCGGATAGAAAGATCGTTGCGGCTCAACAATCCTTGGCCCTCGAACCGCACGTCTATCCGGACATCCGATTCATTTAGGGGCTTGCCACTGTGGATTGCTCGGCTTTTGTCAATGAGTTCATGTTATTTGGCTTGTCCATTGCGCTGCTGGCATCGCACTCATCACAAACTGGCGATCAGCTCGGATTATCACCGCTGATGGGCTATCGGCGTTACCCATCCAATCTCTAATCGAACCTAAGCAGCTGATGTGCAAAGGATTACATCTCGGGCTGCGACTGATTTACGCGCTCGTTTTGGTTCTCCCTCAGGGTGCGTTTCAGGCATGGTTCGCAGGTGGCACATCGGTGCCATTCCCTTATCACCACGCCCACGGTAGGGTTAACCCGTTCGTGTTTAGGAACCCAGGCCAACAAACGTCAGATTTATTCAGTGCGCGTGAGGGTGAAATGGGCAGCACGGTCGCACAAAGCCTGATGCTCAACGAGCAGAACACAAACGTTCCCCACGTGGGCAACCAGGTGCCCGCTGTCGCAAACGACAGCGAAGAGAGCATTCCTTCCCTGGCGCCGCAACTTAAAGCGGTGGGCGGAATGACGCTGTTTGGCTGCGCTCTCCTCATTGCTTTCAAGATTGTCACCCTGGACGCCAACCACCTGCTCAAGGAACCCACCATTGACCTCACCATTTGCGGCATTATCGCTGTCATTGGCTTGGCCATCAGTTGGGTGAATCTTGGCGCGAGTCATCAACTCCGAAGCCCTAAGGCATTGACAGCGGCGGAGGTTGATTCGGCTTTAGCGGCGGCCATGGCGGTTGTAAGCACTCCCAATGCTGATCAACGCTCGAAACACAGCTCTCCGGCCTCCCAGCAGCAACTGCAACGTGTCGGCTAATACGCCGTTCCTCTCGCAAGCTTGCAGCTTCGATTACTGAAGTCATCTTCCGGCATATACCTGGACACGGTAAGCTTCCCTCAGAATCTGGAGTTCCCCTAAGTCCTCTACAAAAGGCTTCTAAGTTGTTCAAGCGGAGCAGTGTGGCGTGGTTCACGGCGGCCGGCGTGCTGGCCTGCACTCACCTTGTTGTCTGCTTTGCCCTACCCAATGGTTACGCCCTGCACGTTTTTTCGGACGCCTTGCAAACCCTTCTGCTGCTTGCCTGTTATCTCACTACTCTGCCCAATCAGGTAAACGGCCGGGGAAGTTCTACCACCTTCTGGACCCTGCTTTCTCTCGGCTTTGCCCTCTGGCTTCTGAATCAGGTCTTGTGGACGTTTTATGAAGCCGTGTTGCAAGCCCCGCCCGCTTCCGGCTTTTGGGGCGATGTCGTCTTGTACCTTCACGCTGTTCCCATGATGATGGCCCTGGCGGTCCGTCCTCATCTCGATCGTGACGACAGTCCCTCTCTCCTGAACGTTGCCAATGCGGGTATGGTCGTGGTGTGGTGGATTTACCTGTATTTGTATTTCGTGACACCTTGGCGGGAAGTGGCAAATCTCTCCATGTGGTGGGACCAGAACTACAACGTGGTCTATGGAGCTGCCAATATTTCGCTGGCGGTCCTCGCCGGGATCGCCCTATGGAAAAGCGAAGGCAAGTGGCGAACCTTTTATGCGCATCTGTTCGGAGCGGCCTCACTATATGCGGTGGGCTCGTTTATGGCCAGCGCCGCCATTGATCGTGGCGAGTATTACTCAGGCAGCATTTATGACCTGCCTCTGGTCCTGTCCCTGGCATGGTACGCGGGCTTAGGACTGGTCGCCCGCGATCTGGGTTTGAACAGCGCAGCACCTGCTCGCCGACATCCTGAGCGCCACGCCTGGGGAACCCCCCTGGCGGTGGCTGCCGTGCTCTCCGTGCCCTTGGTGGAATTGCGCGAGATGTTCGTTAATAGCGCGCCCGCAGCGGTCGTCACCTACCGCTCCCTGCTCTCCGTTGCGACAACCCTCATCTTGTTCGGGCTCTTCATCTTACGCGGAAAAGCCCTGCGCAAATCTCTGTCCTCTCGCCCGCCTCTTACCAGTGCGGCTGCCGGCTCGGTTAAGGCCTGAGTAGCCCCTTTTTGACGGTAGAACAGCCGCAGCCTGCCTTGCGACTTAGCCACGGCGGAGTATAATTCCCACACAACTCTGGCCGGCAGAGCTGAATCCAAAGCAGATTCAGCAGCCATCGCGGGGGGCCACGCCCGCGAATGAGGACGGACAGCCCAACAACCCAGGATCCGGCATCAGCATGCTGCGTAAATCTGTCTTCTTTCTTGCGGTCTGCCTAGCGTTTTCCGTATCTGCCTTGGCGCAGGGAAGCCCGGTGCAGTGCACGCTTTCGACCGCGCCGGCCAGCGGCACGGCGCCTCTCACGGTCACCGCCACCGTTAATTGCACCGATTCACAAGCCGTCATCACTTCCATCGTGCTCGATTGGGGCGACGGCACTTCCTACACTCCCATACCCGTCCAGGATTCGTTTCAGGTGCAGCACACGTATAGCGCGGCCGGCACTTACAACGAAGTCGTGACCGCCACGGACTCATTGGGCAACACCGGAACCGCCAGCCAGGGGGTCAGCGTTGCCGCCAATCAGCCGCCGAGCTGCACCCTGCAAGTGTCGCCGCTCAGCGGCGCGGTGCCGCTGACTGTCACTGCCACCGGCAATTGCACTGACCCCGATGGCGACACCCTCACTACGTCCCTCGATTGGGGCGATGGCACCGTCACCAACGGCAGCAGCGGCACCCATACTTATACCGCGCGGGGTAAGTACACGATCATTCTTACCGCAACCGATCCCGCGGGACTCACGGGTTCGGCCAAGCAAACGGTAACCGCCACTCGCAATCAGGCCCCCACCTGCGTGCTGGCAGTCGCCCCAACCAGCGGGCAAGCTCCTCTGACCGTCACCGCCAATGCCCATTGCTCCGACATTGATGGCGATCCTCTGAATGTCGTCATCGCTTGGGGAGACGGCACCTCCACCAACGGCAGCAGCGGCAGTCACACCTACGCGGTGCCGGGTAATTTCACCGTAACTGTTACAGCCACCGATCCCAGCGGGAACGTGGGCACGGCATCGCAAGCCGTGACCGTCACCGCCACGCCGCCCAACAGTACTCCCACTTGCACTCTGCAGGTTTCCCCTGGAACGGGCCCCACGCCTTTGCCGGTCACGGTGACCGCGAACTGCACCGACCCCGGCAACGACCTCAGCTCCGAACTGATCAGCTTTGGCGATGGCTTCTACGGCACCAGCGCCAACTCCAGCCACACTTATGTCAGTAGCGGGACTTATACCGTCAGCGTGATCGCGACAGATAAAGCCGGCAATACATCGTCGCCGGTCAGTCAGGCTGTCTCGGTCAGCGATAATCCGGTGCTGTTCGTGGGTGTAAGCGGTGGACAGGTAAGCCAGTTCACCAAGTCCGGCAGCCACCAGAGCACCTTGAACTCTAACCAGGGCGGTTCCATGACGGGAATGGCGTTCGATGCCAGCGGCAACCTGTACACCACCGACTTCACCGCCGATGCGGTCAGCGAGTTCGGAGCCAGCGGAACCCTGATGGGTAATTTCGGCAGCGGATACAACTGCAAGCCCGAGTCGATCGTGTTCGACAATTCGGGAAACGCGTACGTGGGCGAGACCGGATGCAGTCATGCCCTTCTCAAGTTCGACGCCTACGGCAATCTCGTGGCTACGTACAGCGTCTCGACCGAGCAAGAAGGCAGTGACTGGATCGACCTGGCCCCCGATCAGTGCACCATCTTCTACACCTCCCAGGGCGCGTCTGTCCTGCGTTACAACGTGTGCACCAAGCAGCAGTTGTCTACCTTCGCCAGCGGTCTGACCACCGGCCTGGCGGTAAAACTCCTGCCCGATGGCGGCGCCCTGGTTGCGGACAAGCAGGACGTCGTGCGCTTCGACTCGGCCGGCAGGAAAATCATGACTTACACCGCGTCCGGCGAGAATTGTTTTGTCAGCCTGGCGCTCGACTCCGACGGCAAATCCTTCTGGGCCGCTGATTACTGC
>DATGIY010000706.1:0-4513 GCA_035295475.1 Terriglobales bacterium | reverse complement strand
TGGCTTGAGGACAGTCTTCCCCCAAATTACCTCTGCTAGGATGCGCAACGGTGGTGGGAATTCTGGCCAGGCCGCGCCTGAAAAGCGCGGATATATGGCCGGGAGCAAATGGGGTAAGTAGTTGATTTTAAGTTGCTTATTACTGACTTACTGGCCGGCTGCGAACGCCCTGGCGGCCCTGTCCCACCGGTTTTGGGCGGGATTGGGGCTTACTCTCGGATTTGCCCTGCTGGCCCGAGCCCTGCGGGCCGTGGACAACGGGGGCGCAGTGGCTGGCGTGGTGGTCACCTGGATTCTGTTCTTGAGCGCGGGGCCAGGAGCTTTTGCTGCGGTCGCTGCGGTGTTTGTGCTCGCCTTTCTCACCACCAGACTGGGCTATCGCCGCAAGCAATTTCTGGGCACGGCAGAGCGGAGTGGCGGACGCACGGCTTCCCAGGTTCTGGCCAATTTGGGCGTGGCGGCCCTCTGTGGGGTCCTCTCCCTGTTGGCCGGGCCGCCCGACCTGTGGCTCCTGCCGCTCTCAGCCGCCCTGGCGGAAGCGGCGGCCGACACTGTTTCCAGCGAATATGGGCAAGCCAGCGGCGACACAGCTTATCTGATCACGACCTGGGAGATGGTTCCCGCCGGCACCGACGGAGGCATCAGCCTGCGTGGCACAATGGCTGGAATTGCCGCCGCCATTCTGCTCTCGCTGGCCTGCGTGGCTGCTGGGCTGATCGGCCGCCGCTGGCTGGTCTTGCCTATCGCCGCGGGAATTTTGGGTATGTTTGCCGATAGCTACCTTGGAGCATGGCTGGAGCGCCGCCGCCACTTGGGCAACGATCAAGTCAATTTTCTGAGCACGCTGGTGGCGGCGCTTCTGGCGTTATTGCTGGCGCGCTTCATCTGATCGCACGCAGTTCGCCGGCACACAACACTTGCGGCGCTCACCACATTCCAACTCGTAATCGATCTTAAGAGCGAGGCGGACATGTCCAAGCAGCCACATCACCAGCGGGGAGCGGAATCCATGGGCGGGGGCAACTCGGGACGCCGCACAGGGGCGGAACCGCGCCTGCAATCAGGCGCAGGGATGGGCCGGAAGAAAAAGAGTGTGGCCGGGCGAAAGAAAAGCGCTTCCTGGCCGGCGCGCAAAACAGCCTGACAGTAACGCACCGTCCCGGTCAGGCAGCACTCCGGCCAGAGCTGTTGCGGAAGTGGAACTCCCATCATCAACGGTCCCGGTTTTCCACCTACCCGTAAGTGCATGTCCTACTGTTCCTTGCATCATCCTTCGAGGTCGCACCAAAATTAATCAAACTTGCGAATATGGTTCGCATCTGATGTAAGAGAACCGGTTCCCCCGGGCGAAAACCAGCGCGCGAGTTCTCCCAGTCCCGAGCTACAGGTCGAATACGCATGATGAAGTGGAAGACTTTTGTTATTGGTTACGCGCTGGCACTGGCGTTATTGCTATTCGCGCAGCACCGTCCGGAGCGGGCGCAAGCGCAACCGGCCAGCTTCAGCCACATCATTGATCTGACGCACAGCATTGGAAGTGGTCGGACTGCAAATGCGCCAGTACGGCAACAAATCTCTCCGCAACCCAAGCCGATAGCCGCGATTATGCGCGACGGAGCGGGCCGGAGCGCCGCAGCGCAACCCTTTCCCACTCGCCTGGACGCGCCCGGGCTCCTGGCTCCGGGATTGTGGGCCGTGGATCAGATACCGCCGGAGCGGCTATTTGCCCCCCTGGTGGTAATCGACATACGCAAGCAGGCTCGCAGCAATTCCGATTATCAGCTCAGCGTTGCCGACATTGCCAATTGGGAGCAAACGCATGGGCAAATTCCTCAAGGCGCGTTGGTGATGGCATGCACCGGGTGGGCGCAGCGCTGGTCTGCACCGCGCGAATATCGCAACCGGGACCGACATGGGGTCGCGCACTCTCCCGGATTTTCCCTGCAAGCGGCACAATTCCTGGTACAAGGGCGAAATGTGGTGGGTTTAGGTATCGATTCCGCGAGCCCCGATGCGGGCGACGAAACCGATTCTCCGGTCCGCGCCTACGCGCTGAGTCACAGCGTGTACCAGATTGAAAACGTTGCCAACCTCTGGCAAGCGCCGGAAAGCGGCGGACTGGTGCTGGTAGCGCCGGCCAAGCTGCAAGGCAGTTCCTCAGCCCCGGTGCGCGTAATGGCGCTGGCGAGGTAGCCGCAGCGCTTGGCAACTAGCCTTGGCATTTAGCCCCTCAACCCATGGATTCGTACTCGCACCAAACGTCTCACGGCCAAATGCTAGGTGCCAAATGCTAATGGCTGAAACTACTCAATCGCTGGGCTGGTTCGTGCTGGCTGATTGCTCCTCGCGAATACCTACGTAGCGGTAGAACCGCGCTTTCCCTTTGTGCTTCCAGTAGGATGAATCGTAGTAATCAACTCCCAGTCCCGAGTTCAGCGCACTGTAAAAGGAGTGCTGATCGGGATCGACGACAATTCCCGAGTGTGTTTGCCACACGATCAGGTCGCCAGGCTGGGGGTGTTTGACGCGCTTGAAGCCCTCCACCCCACGGTAAAGGTCGAGGGAATCCACGTACGGGTATGCCAAACCGGCATCGGCATAGATTTCGTGCACCAGGTGCGAGCAGTCGGGTCGGCCGCGGTGGTTACGCGAATAATCAAGAGCAGCGGCGATGATCGCCATGCCTTCCCGAGCCGGCGGTTTTTCGGCCGGCTTATGGTGGCGGGAGAAAGACCAGCCCGGCAGAGCCTGGCCAAGGAGCGCCACCGTCATAAACCCGATAGTCAACCTGCTGCTGGCCACGATCTCCATTTTGATGCTGATTTCTGCCTTTGCGGGTGGTTACTCGGGTTCCGGGGGTAGGGTGAACCAGGGGCGTCTCCGCCTTAGACCTTAAATCCCACCCGCCACAACATATAGCTAACCGCTTCTCGGCCTACCAGAAATGAGCGCTCCCAGAAGGAGCGGGGCAGCGAATCGGGACGGGGCGCGGCGTAGGCGGTCACGCCTTCGCCCTGCAGCATCTGCTTGACGCGAAAGACGTGGTAGGCGTCGCTGACCGCCAGGCAATTACGCAGGCCGTTAGTCTTCATGATCACGGCCACCCGTTGCGCGGATTGCACCGTGTCAGAGCTTTGCGTTTCAGCAATCAGGTCGCGATCGGGAATCCCCAGGGACCGCAAATAGTCGCGCCCAACACCGCCTTCGCTATAGGTGGGATCGTATCCGTAGCCGCCGGTGGTGATGACGACCGGGGCCAGCCCCTTGCGAAAGAGCTGGAAGGCGTGGTCAAGCCGGGCGCGATAGATGGGCGAGGGACGGCCGGCGTATTCCGCGGCTCCAAAAACGACGATGGCGGAGGCGGGGCGCGTCTCATCGCTACGTGCTACCCGCAGAATGCGGCCGCAGGTCACCCCAAACCACGCCAGCAGGACAACACCTGCCAGCACGACAGCCCAAATGATGTAATGCTTTCGGCGAGCCCGGTGAGCAGAATCAGCACTCATCCTTCGGCAAAAAATTTCGAGATTTCCTGGCTCGGAATGGCGCCTTCGCGCAAAATTTTCCAGCGGGCGTCAGTGTCAGTAAGATCCACGATCGTCGAAGCCACTTCCCGCGGCGAAGTGCCCCCGTCAATGATAATGCCAATCCGGTTCTGCAGTTGATCCCGCACTTCAATGGCGGTAGTGCATTCCGCGGCACCGCTGAGGTTCGCGGAAGTGGCGGTGACGGGGATCCCGGCAGCCTGGATGACCGCCACGGGAATGGCGGCGGCCGGTATCCGCAGGGCCACATTACCGGTATTGGCGGTAACTTTCAGAGGCAGCTTGGAGGCGGCGCGCACAATGATTGTCAGCGGCCCCGGCCAGAAGCGGCGAGCCAGGGCATAGAATTCCGGCGGCAAGGGACGCGCCAACTCCTCCGCCTGTTCGATGTTCTCAATCAGCAACGAGAGGGGTTTGTGGCGCGAGCGGGTCTTGATTTCGTATACCCGGTCCACGGCGCGGAGGTTAAAAGGGTCGGCTGCCAAGCCATAAAAGGTGTCGGTAGGCATACCCAGAACTTCGCCCTTGCGGATCTGCTGGGCGACGTAGCTCACCAGCGACGGTTCCGGGCGTTCCTGGCTGATCTTTATGATTTCCGGAGACAAGCGCGTCCTTCCCTGGTATCGGCTTGAAAGCGCGAAAGCTAACACAAGCCCACGCTGGCCCGCAAGTTGGCGGCGCCGCGGGGCGTATGATGCTTGCGAGCCTTCTACTAACAGCTTAGCAGGATAGCATTGCGATGAAGAACTCGCAGCGAGAGCGGTTGCGGCCTGTAAGCGGGCGTTCTAACGCCCTGATCAAGGAGGTGCGCAAGGCGTTTACCCGTGGCGAATTGACTCCCGAAGGCGAGTGCGCCATTGAGGGCGTGCGCATCGTGGAGGAGGCCATTCGCAGCGGACTGCGCCTGCGCGCTGTGCTCGTCAGTGAGTCGGGGCAGGTCCGCGCCGACCGTCTCCTGCCGCAACTGG
>DATGIY010000705.1:0-4357 GCA_035295475.1 Terriglobales bacterium | reverse complement strand
CGATCGAGTACCTAAAGCAGGGCACTACCGGCCAAACGGCTTACTCGATCCAGTTCGCCGACACCGCTTATCGCTCCTTCCGCCTGACCAGCCTCACTGGCGCCGCTTTCTAAACGGGTTTATTTACCGCTTTTCTTCTGCCGGCAATCGCTGCTTCCCGTTGCGCGAGGACTTTCGACTCCAGGGAGCGCATCGACAGGCGGTGTGCGGACACTGGAACCGGCTACTCATTCTGCCGGCACCTCCGTGGCGCCCATGAAGATCCGTTTCACTTCGGCCCACCGCTCCGGGTTCACCTCGCGTATGGTCCGAAAACTGGAAATATCTGAACCCGTAGCGGCGGAGCGGCACCGACCGGCGATAATGGGAAGCGGATGAAACGAGTCCTTGACCCCTTCAGATTTCTGCTCATTGCGGTGGCCGGTTGGATGAACCAAGCCCAGGAACACATGATCGACTACCTGCGCGAAGAGAACCGCGTTCTGCGTGAGCAAATCGGCGAGCGGCGGTTACGGCTGAATGACGATCAGCGGCGCCGTCTGGCCGCCAAGGCCAAGGGTCTGAGCCGCAAACGGCTGGCGGAGGTGGCTGGCATCGTCGAAGCTGGTGGTGGAGTCCTTAAAGGGATGTTTAATTTCGGTTTCGCCCGCCACGATTACCGTCGCCAAAGGCCACTCGGCTACGGCCACGATTACAGTAACCCCGATTCGCATCGACCCGGAGCGCTTGAGTTCCAACCCCGCCTTTACCAGCCTGAATGACCTTGACGGCTATGTCTCGGTAGGCCCTCAGTGCGTCAACGTTAGCGCCCGATGGTAGCGGCCCTGGCGGCGGCCCGCCAGGCTTGATCTCGGACAGCCGAGCGCCCGCGCACAAAAATGAGAGTGTCAGGATTCGATTCATCATCCCCCCGATCACATGGTTCAAATATAGCTACAAAACCCCGCGAGCCCGATCCGTGCGACCGACTGCAAGACCAGTACAAACCGCTCTCGATTCTAGCACGCCAGCAACGGCGGCATACAGTCTCAGGCATCCCTGAACTGCGGAATCATATTCCAATTCAAGCTACAAATGCGACGCCCGCCGCTGATCCCTGTGGCGGCTGTGTCGGCGCCAAAGATTTACAGCGGGTACTAAAAACTATGCTTCCGTTTTGGCCGCCGAATAAGACCACGCTTTGTGTCGCCTCATCGTAGACCGCAATCCCATTCCCGCCGCCGCACAACTCGATAACAACCCGAACGCTTACGCGGTCGCCGGGCCCGGAACGTGGCGCATAGCACCAGGACAGGACGGCGAGGAATGTGAGTTTGGCCCGGACTGGATGCCCATTTGGTGTCTACTGAAGCTGGCGTTCTATAATCGTTCCAGGAGGGAAACAGTGTTTTCTATCAGAACGCACGTCAAAACAATTCTGGCAGCGCTGGTGCTGTCCGCTGCGGCTGGCGCCCAAACCCATATACCCGCTACCGGTCTTTGTAACACGGGCCTAACGCCAGCAAACCCGCTGCCCAAAGGCTGCACAACCAGCAGTCTGGTCACTCCAGTAAATCCCCAATCCGGCGGTCCCAGCGTGGATGGCAACTGGCAGTTAGCCACACCCTATCCGTCAGGGACCAACGACGCGCAGCCGCCGAATCCGTGTACCCTCGTGTCATTCGGGCCCGCCTGGGTGGATGCCCCTTTCAGTGGATGGTTTAATCCCGATGATGGCCTGTCGCAATGGATCACACCGGAGGTCGAAGGGCCCGTGGCCGCTAGAGGCTGGTATATTTACCGGACTTCCCTGCCTGTCCCGCCCGTTGGTGCAGGACACTCTGCATATGTTCTAAATGTCGCAGGCCAGCTGATGATCGATAATCATGAGGTAGGGATCGTCCTGGAGAGCCCAGCGGGTTCGCCACTTATGTGCAGACCGGTGTCGGTGGCGAATCTCGCAGGTTTCGCCGCTTGGCTTCCGTTTACCTTCGCCGCACAGGTGCCGCCCGACACTTCCGCATACCTCTATTTCGTCACCTGGAATGGAAATGGGGACGTAGAGAATCCTACGGGTCTTCGGGTCGAGTTCACCTCCGCGTACTTCACCGGAATAGATTGAGCAGATGTAACTGAGTGTAGGCACATTCGCCGGCACGAGCCGGCGCCGAGTCTCGTAGCCGGCAAGACCAGGGAGTATCATCACATGTGCTCAACAACAACAAATGTTCTGTGGCTGTTTGTCGCAGCGTCTGCGTCTGCGCAAACTTCCTACACGTTCACGACATTCGCTGTGCGCAACTCGACCTACACCGATGCGATTGGTATCAACGAGAGAGGTGACGTGGCCGGATACTATGGTGTTCCTTCGACCAGTCTCTTCCAGGGCTTCTTGAGGGTGGCGTCCGGAGAGATAACCACGATCTCGTACCCAGGTCAGAGCGTGACGACAGCGTACGGCTTAAATCGCTTCAGGGTCGTCGCGGGTACCTATGCGACCGGCAGCAGCGGAGGCTTCCTCTTTCGCCAAGGTACCTACAAGAGCATCATTATAGAAGGGCAGTCAACTGGGGTGAACGACATTAATGACTACGGCTATTACGCCGGGAGTTACGGAAGTCCCCGGTCTGCGGGATTTATCGCCTCCCCAAGTGGCCAAATCACAACCCTCAACTATCCTGGCGCATACGCCACGGGTGTCAATTGGATCAAGAATGACGGCGCGGTCATCGGCACATACCAGGACAACTTCGGCAAACTCCACACCTTTGTTTGGAGTGCTAAGTCAGGCTTCATGCCCGTCGAGATACCGGGCCTACCCGGGGCCTCGATCAATGACATAAATGCCAGCGGCGCGGTTGTCGGGGGATATTTCAACGGTATAACCGACCGCGGATTTGTCTACCAGAACGGCAAATTCCAGATCGTGCTCCCCCCGGGCTTCAATGACAGCATCGTTGGGGCAATCAACAACAAAGGCCAACTGGTCGGTTCATGTTCCACTCCCAGCACGACGCAGATTGGCTTCATCGCCACACCCGTGGCTGTGTCGGCGCCGGCCGCGGATCGCTAGCCGATTCCCGTGCCGGGCCCTAATCGGACATAGATATCGAAAAGGCTTAAAGCATTCTGCTTCAGTCGATTAGCGGAAAACGACAACAAGTGTTGCCGCGGTCAGCCCCACATCGCGGCTAACTAGGAGATAAGCATCTGATTATCTATCCGGGATTCGTGGGCCGCCGGTCGATATCGCCCGGGCTCCTGGCTTTGCCAGCGGCGAGCGCCTTTCGGCGCCGCGGAGCCATGGAAAGCGAGCATCTCCAGCTCGTGCTCTTTACGAGCAAACCTGATAGTTTAAGAGCTACTTGAAGTCCGGGCTGGACGCTTGGCTGACGCTCGCGGATCTGAAACACGCTGCGATTCGCCATGATTCTCGAAGCTGCGATGGCACAGAAGGAGCCGACCGGGCACAGAGGTTGCGATGAGCTGCCTTAGGGTTTGGGTTTGTCTGCTGGTGGCGGTTTCCGCTGAATGCGAAACGCTATCGATTGCGGGGTTGAGACAGCCGGTCGAAATCATACGAGACCATTGGGGCATCGCGCATATCTACGCCAGGGATGAAGCCGACCTGTTTTTCGCACAAGGTTTCAACGCGGCTCACGACCGGCTGTTCCAACTGGAGATGTGGCGGCGGCAGGCAACAGGCACGGTCACGGAGATTCTGGGTGCGCAGAGCCTGAAGCGCGATATCGGGAACCGGCTGTTCCGGTTCCGTGGCGATCTGACGCAAGAGTTGAATTGGTATCACCCGCATGGCGCCGCAATCGTGCAAAGCTTTGTGGACGGCGTCAATGCGTACGTCGCGGAGACGGAACGGAATCCGGCGCTGCTGCCGCTGGAGTTCAAGATGCTGGGGTTCAGGCCTGGGCGATGGACGCCGCGGGAAGTGATCACGCGCTTCAACGCGCTATTAGGAAATATCGACCAGGAACTGGCCCTAGCCCAGGCCATCCGGGCGGTAGGCACGGAGACGGTCAAAGACATCGACTATTTTCAGCCTGCTGGTCCGAACCTGGAGATCGATCCGGCCATCGATGCGGCGCTGCTGTCGAATGAGATTCTGGGTTTGTATCATGCGTTTCGGATGCCGCTGAAATTCACTGCCGGTGAGTTAGCTGTGGAATATCGCAATCCGAAATCGGTGGAGGAGGTCCATAGCAATAGTGAACTGGTCAACGGCAGCAACAACTGGGTGGTCAGCGGGAAACTGACAATGACCGGATATCCGATCCTGGCGAACGATCCGCACAGGGATCTTTCTGCTCCTTCGTTGCGCTACTGGGTACACCTGGTCGCTCCGGGGTGGAACGTGATCGGC
>DATGIY010000704.1:0-9534 GCA_035295475.1 Terriglobales bacterium | reverse complement strand
TGGCCTGGGTTTCGGCAATCTGCTTATCCATCTGGCTGTCCACCACGCCGCTGAGGGTAACGTGGCCGTTATTGACCACAATGCGGATGGGCGCCACGGGATTGATGGCGTACTTCTGCATGGCCGGATTGCCGTAAATGGCCCGCGCCAGCCGAATTCGCAGCTCGTCATCGAAGTTCGACGTGGGTTGCACCTGGATGTTATCGACTACTCCCTGTACGCCCGGCGTGGTCTCAACGATAGCCAGCGCCGAATCCCTACTGGGATAGTCATACACGCTGCCGCCCACCGTAACGATTCCATTGTGGACGCCCAACGTCAGTGAATTGAAGACAATGCCGTAGCCAATGCGGTCGTAGCGCAGTTTGCCGGCGAGTTCCGACTCCAGTTGCTGATCGGAAACCCCGCCTTTCACCTGGATCTGATTACGGACCGCCTGCACGTGGTCGATGCTGTGAGCGTGCTTGTCGGCGTCCAGCTTATCGATGAGCAGTGGTACCTCGCCGCTGAGAGTTAAGACGTTGTCCTGCACGGAAACCTGTACGCCGTTGTACTTGCTGCCGTGATCCTTTAGCCACTTCTGCATGCTGTTCTGGATTTGCTGGTCGTTCCCGCCAGAATCGCTCTTGTCTTTCGCCAGGGCGGGTAATGCCAAGGTGAACATCAGCAGCGCCGCAGCAAGAGAAACTGCCGTCTTTCTCATGTTTCTTTCTCCTATCGCCTCGATTTTCCCTAAGGCCGCCATCTACCTTTGTTAGATGTAAGTGGAGCCATATTGTTTTGTCCAAGAGCAAGAGATAGGTGGGCGTTACGTGGGCGAGCAAGTACCGGATTAGGAAGCTCCGGCGGGGAATCTGCCCTTTTTGGGACAACCAAAACGACTTCAGCCTCGGGCAGTGCTCTTGATCGAGCAACTACTTCTTACGGTGGCGAATACTGATGTCGAAGCTGACTACGCCATTCTGGTCGCGGAGGGCGATAAGAGAGATGTTGCGGGTGAGGTAATACTCGGCCTGGATGATCTGCTGCTGCGCCTGGGAAACGTTGGTGATGTAGGTGAGGGTGAGAGTATTCGAGATCTGCTGCTCGATGGTAACGCGGGTCCAACTGGGGTTGCTCTCCGCGCCGCCCGCTTCGGGGCCAATCTTGACCCGGCTGACACCGAAAATCTTCTCCAGGCGGTTATTGCCGGCGCTGTTCAAGGCCTCATTGAGAATGGCAGTGGAAGCGCTGCGAGTGTAGCTGGTGTCGCTCTGCTGCAGGAGAGCCGATTCCTCGCGCGTGCGCCCCATGGCGAGCAGGGCGATGATGTCGGCCGTGGGCAGAGGCGGCTCCGAGCTGTAGGTGGCGTTCAACTTGTCGAGCTGGCCGTGGAAGCCGAGCGTAATGTCGTAATCGCGCACCCGGGCGCTGGCTTCCAGATCGAGCACGGGCTCGACCCGCACCGGATTACTGAAAGTAATATCGCCGCGCTCCAGGTGGTACTTGGTGCCGCTGAAGTTCACATCGCCGCGCGCAATGTCCACCCGGCCCAGGACGACGGGTTTGGCCGCCGTACCGCGCAGGCGAAGGTCGGCATCTCCCGAAACACGGGCAATCGCTGTTTGCACATCCAGTTCGGGAGTGGTGGTAACGTGCACGTCGAGCCGCAAATTGTTCAGCGGGGATTGCGGGTTGGGAAGGGTGGCCTGGGTCCGGGCGCGAGCCAGGTAGCTGGCAAAATCGAAGTTTCGGGCCAATTGAAAACGGGTGACCAGGATGTCGCCGGAGAGCGTGGAGCGCGATGGCGAGCCCACCAGATGAAGGTTGACGTTGGCGGTGGTGCTCATACCCGGCGGATAGCGCAAGCGAATTTCCTTACCTTGCGCGGTCAGATCAAAGTTGAGGTTGCGGGTGTAGGTGATAAAGCCACCGAGGGTCAGCAGGCCGCCGCCGGTCTGGGCGGTCAAGGTCTGTACCCGGAGGCGGTCCTGGTTGAACACCAGAGTGCCGTTGATATTGCTCAGCCCGCTGGGCAGATCGATGTAAGCCAGGGAGCCATTGCTGATCTGCACTCGTCCACGCACGTCGGGCGCTGCCATGGTGCCCCCGAAGCGCAGAGCCACGGTCATGATTCCCGAAGACAGATAATCGGGATTTAAGGTCTGCACAATCTTAAGATTGACGGTGCCGTTGGCGCGGAGGTTGAGAGTGCGAGGCGAATCTATACGAGCGGTGCCCGTGGCCTCGAAGTCCGTGCCGTCCCCGATCAGATGCAAGCGCTGCAAGGACAAGGTTCGTTGCGCGAGGGTGAACTCGATTGGTCCGCTGTTCTGAATTGTGAGATTTTCGATGTTGGCGCGAAATTCCGCTACGTTGCCGCGTACTTCCAGATCGCGCGCCCGAAGCAGCGGTCCATTAAAGGTGATCGTACCGGCGCTGGAAGAATGGCCCGTAACCCGCCCTTTGAGGTATGCCTGCAACACTGGATCTATGTCGAGACGGGAGAAGCGCAGCGTCATCTGGGCGGGAAAATCGCCGCTCGGGTGAACATCGCCATCCAGGTCAAGGTTGGCATGTGCGAACTGAGAGCGGCCAACCAAGTGAGTGGTGGAATCGCGGGTGGAAGCGGTGAGGGTGAAGTTGCCCTCAGTCTCGCCATCGAGAACCAGCTTGCGTAAATGCAGAGTACCGTCGATCAAAGGAGCATGGAGAGTCCCCGAGCCCTGGGCAATGAAGTCGAGCTTGCCGGCAACCGAGAGGCGGCCGCCTTGCAAAGCGGGCAGACGCGCCAAGTCAAAATTGCCGCCTTGCAGATCGAAATGAAGCGCGGTGGTTCGAAAATCGTAAGCGGCGGCGCCAGTGATTGTGGCCGGCCCCTGAACCAGATCGATTTTTTCCAGCTGCGCCTGAGGACCGGTAAAACGCAAATCCGCAGTCAGGCTGTCGAATGTGTGGGGCCCAAAAGCCGGGCGGTTAATACGAAGGCTGCCTTGGCCTCGCGGCACCTGCCAGGTTCCATCGGCACGCACAGTAGCATTCACCCGGCCGGTCAGGGGATAGCTGTACCCGGCCAGAGCAACCACATCGGCCAATTCTCCCTCTTGCAGCCGAAATTGAGCAGAAACGGGGCTGGCGGGAGTAACGTGATAGCGCTGCAGACCAACGCTGGTATCGAAATTCAGTTGCGCCGGTCCCCGGCGCAGCACACCACGATTAGTAACCAGACTTGAGGCGGAGAGCTGCAGGTCCGCCGTGAGCAGGTCCCAATGCATCTGGCGAGGCGCGCGGGCCTGGGGCGAGGGACGAAGCAGGGTGTCGAAATCCGTCAACTCCAAGCGACCGCTGAGAGTCGGCGAGGAAATCCTACCGGCGAGGGTGCCACTGAAGCCTACCTTGCCATGCAGGATGATGGGAATAGGCCGCGGTCCCTGAAAAGCAGTCAAAATCGGACGTAATTCCTCCAGATTGCGCGTGAGCAGGTTAAGGCGGAGGTTGGCGGAGGCCGAGCCCAGGGTTCCGCTCGCGGTCAGGGAGCTGGCCGAGGTAGCGGCATTCAGCTGAGAAAATGTCAGCAAATGCCTGGAACCGCTATAAGCGGCCTGGACTCGCCCGCTGAGAGGCAACTGACCCCGCTCGGTTCGCGCGGGCGGAAACAGGGCGAGGGCGAGCTGAGCGTCGGCGTCGCGTGGGGAGCCTCGCCACGTGGCCTGCACCGTACCGGAAGCGCTGCCGGCGAGGTGCAGGCGATCAACCGGAACAGAATGGGTAGACAGTATCTGCGCCAGTTGTGCCAGTGAGATCGCGTCCAGACGAAAATGCGCAACGCCCCGTTGCTCGCCGCGCGCTAGAGGCAGCTTGTGGTGCGGAGCCCGCAAAGTGGGCTCAACCCAGCGCACAACCTGGAGGTCGCCGCTGAGTTTGCCACCCAAGGCATGGCCGGAAATGCCGGAAAGCGCAAGGTGATCGTTGTCGAGGGAGAATTTACTTTCCAGGCTGGCGTGGTGCACCTTCCCTGAAAGAGCATCCAGCTCCAGGCCGGCGACATCGATTCGCCCAGCGGAGCGATAGTCGCCCATTTCGTAAGTTCCCCGCCCTTGCAGCGACAGAGTGCCGGCCCGCAGCTCGTGATGCCGAAGAACAGCTCCCAGTTGAGCTACATCCACAGCACCCTGGTAGGCGGCGGTAATCGCGGGATGAGCGAAATTATCGAGGTGCCCGCTGGCCTGAAAGTGCGATTTGCCCGAGGTCAAGGTGAGCGACGTAACTTGTGCTGACGTCGGCCATAGTGTGAACTGCGCATCCGCCGTGGAGGCGAAGGGCCGCATATCCTGCAGGTGAGTGTCGAGCTTGCCGACATGGACTCTGCCTTCGTAGCGGGCAGGGTTAAATCGATAATCCATACTGGCCTCGACATCATCGGCGGTGAGGTCCAGGGGAAGGCTTTGATCGTTGATTTGGATCTCTCCCTGGCGCAGGTCGAGGCGTTGCACGGCAAAGCGGAAGAGGTGCTCGACATCCTCTTTAGCGGTCGGAGGAGAAACACTGGGCTGCGGCTGATTGGTAGTGCCATCAGGGTAGGCAATCAGATGAATCACGGGCCGATCCACGCGCATGTAGCTCAAAGCCACGCGATTGCCGAAAATGGAAACAATACGCAGCCGCACCAAGACGCGTTCAGCATGAAAGAAAGGCAGCTGCCCGGGGGCTTCCCGGCCATGAACGGTCAAATTCCGGGCTTCGAATTGCAAACGGGAAAGGTCCCAGCGAAAAGCGCCCAGTTCGACCCGGCCCCCGGTGGAGCGCTGCAATTCGGCCACTACTCGGGCTCGGACCTTTTCCTGAAAACCCGGACTGGTGAAATACCATCCCGCCACCAGGAATGCCAGCAGGATAAGAATGCCTATGGTTGCCGGTAATAAAAGGCGATTGCGAGGCGCACCCGGTCGCCTGGAGCGTGGGTTCGAGCCGAAATTGGGGCCGCCGCTCACCGCGGGCTCACCCCCGCTGCGCCGGCAGAGCCCATCCTGATGTCGCTCTGGGAACGCAAATCGTGCAGCCAGCTGGAAAGCAGTTCGTTCATGCGGCGCTGGGTGAGCAGTTCCTCAATCCGGGGAGATACTTCTACCAGGGGAACATCTTTGAAGCCGGACTTGCGCAGTTCGGGCAGCAGCTGCTCCTTGTAATACGCCTCGATGCTGCTGTGGCTGATGTGAATGGTCGGACGCAAGCGCACGTCAATCAGGCGTTCCAGGCTGACCTGCAGCGCGATGTGACGGGTCAGATCCTGTTCACTGAGGCGATAGCGCCGCAGATCCGCCTGCCAGCTCGCCTGGTTTTCCGCTCCCGGATACTGGTGCCGAATCTCTTGCAAGCGCTTGGCCACCTGTTGGGTAGAGGTCGTGAGCTCGTCTTGCTCTTCGTTTTGTTTGATCTGCTGACGCAGCAACTCCTGATCAATGAGACGCTCCAGGGCGGCCTTGCGGTCAGCGGCAGTCAGGCTGACGAGAGGGCGGCGATTGACAAATGCCTCATAACGAACTTCCTCGTCCCAGTCGCTCTGCAGAATGGGGCGGTTGTTCACGGTGGCCACAACGCGCTCGATAATCTCCCCGGCCGAAAGCGTGCCCACGCTTATGGCGAGCATGAGGCCGATTTGTAAGCAGCGTCGCAGCATCAGAATGTCTGCCCAATACTAAAGAAAAAGTTAAGGTGGCGGCCCGTTTCGACATGGGGAGCAGCGAGGGCCTGGTCGCCGGTGGACTGGTTCACGGGAAAGACCGGCGGATTCAAATTGTAGCCGACGTCGAAACGTAAAGGGCCGATCGGAGTTTTGTAGCGAATGCCGGCCCCCACGTTCTGGGAGAGATAGTTGAAGTTGCAGGTCTGGCTGCCAACGTAGCAGTGGCTGGTGTCCTGATTGAAGCGAGTCAGACCTTTGCTCATCTCGTTGGGCGTCGCGAAGACGTTCCCGGCATCATGGAAAAGGACGAAACCCATGTTGTTGCCCACCACCGGTAAAGACACGGGAGGAGTGCGCAATTCCAGGTTGTTGATGAAGAGGGCGTCGCCGCCCAGAGGAGCGCCGGTTGCGGGGTCGCGGGGACCCGCCTGGTTGATGGAAAAACCGCGCAGGGTGTTGCTGCCGCCGGCGAGGAAGCGCTCGGGCAACGGGATCACCTGGTTTTTGCCGAACAAATTTTCCACGCCGATGGTGGTGGAGCGGGCGAACACCCATTTGTTCTTGCTGCGCTTGGAACCGAAAGGCAGATAGGTGGCGTTTTGCGCCAAAATGCGGCTAAAGCTCGCCTCCGAGCCGAAGAAACCGGCGGCGACACCGGCGTCAAAGGTGGTGTAGTTGCCCCTGGTGGTCTCAATGGGGTTGTCGCGTTTATCGCGAATGTAAGTGAAGCTGGGCATGCCCACGCGCACCGGCTGGGAGAGCAGGGGAAAAAGATTTTGCGAGATGGGAACCAGGTTGGTGGCCTGAACTCGGCGATAGGTAAAGCGGTACAGGGTGGTGGTCACCCGGCTCCAGGTTTGCTCGATTTGCGCCGAGCCTTCCAGGCGGTTGGAAGTATAGGTAACCACGTCGAGCGAATTGTCGTAAAACGCGGCAAAGGTAAGACGCAGCTTGTCATTGTTGAGCCAGCGAGGGGCGTCATAGCTGACCAGAGCGCGCTGCTCCAAGCGTCCAAGGTGCGATTTGAAGGAAATGGTGTGGTCGCGGCCGCGGAAATTCAGCCGCGTGAGCCCAAATGAGACGCGCGGACTAACACCGGTTTCGCCCTGCGGCTGGGTGGGACCAGCAGGCTGCCCGGTCTGGGCTTCAAAGCCGAAACCGTAATTGAAGGTGTAGCGGCGGGCCTCGCGAACGCGAAAAAGCACATTCTTGTCGCGCACATCGCCGTCCGGATTCTGCACCGCCGTGTCGACTTCATTGAAGATGCCCAGGTTGTAGAGCTGGCTCTGGCTGTCGTACATCTCGTTCTGGCTGACGGGATCGCCGGTATGAACCTGTAACTCGCGGCGCACCACGTACGGCCGGGTGTAGTTGAGACCGTCCACCAGCACGCGATTCACAAAGAACTGCTGTCCTTCGCGAATGGTATAGGTCAGGTTCATACGATTAGGTTGGCCGGGCTCAGGTTTAACCGTGTAGTCGAACGCAGCATCCGGGAAACCATTATTAAAGTAGTAGGTCAAGATTGAGTCGCGATCGGCGGCAATATTGGAGTCGGAGAACGGCTGCCCCTCCACATTGGAGAGACCGCTGCGCAGCACCGCATCGGGGACGGTATGGTTCCCAACAATATGCAAGGCGCCGACCAGGGTTTGCGGGCCCTCATCGATATGGATGTCGATGGCGATGCGGCCCATCTGGCCGAGGTAATTGTCGTGCACCGCGGAAGTGACCTTTACCTGCTGAAATCCGTTCGCGTGGTACAAGCCTTCAATAGTCTGCACATCGTTGGCCACCAATGGCTGGCTGTACATGCCGTGAGAAAACAAGCGGCTGGCGGACTGGACCTGCATACGCTCGCGAATGGCGGCGGTCTCGAAATAGGTGTTGCCGCTGATATTAATGTTGGTAACCCGGTGGCGGATGCCCCGTTCGACGATGTAAATGATCTGTCGTTCGTTGATTTTTGGGTCGAACTCACGCTGAACTTGAACTTCCACATCGAAGAAGCCGTGGGTCTGCATGTAATCGCGGAGGTTGCGGCGGCCCTCGTTCACCAGGTCTTCGTCGACTGCATTTTCTTCGTAAACCGGAATTAACTTCTTAATCTCGCCGGCCCGCATGCTAACTCCCTGCACCCGTATGAGAACCAGAGGACCGGGCTCGATGTTGAAAACATAATCCACGGTATTGGTGGACGGCTGGTAGGCTTGCGTGGGCACTGAGACCTGGGCTTCCAGGCGGTTGGTCTTCTGGTATTCTTTGCGCAAACGGCGCAGGGCGTTAGTGAGGCTCTGGGCTAGAACCCGATCACCGGGGTGAAAATGAGCGGTATTCAGCAATTCCAGCAGGCTATAACCGGGATGGCCGGTCACGGTGACACGTCCAACGTGGGCCTGAGCTCCGGGATCGACATGAAAAGAAATGTTGACTTGCTGGGTGGCGGGATCGCGCTGTTCGCTTTCCGTAATAGTGGCTTGAAAGTAGCCATTTTCCTGCAACAACTGGCCCATGCGGTCAATGCCCGTCTGCAGTTTCTCCGGGGTGTAGAGTTCGCCAAGCTGCAGCTTGCTGGCATTGGCCAGCTGCGTGGTGGTCAATTCGCGCGGCGCACCTTCCACGTTGACAACGCCTACGAAATAGTTCTGCACGGCGCGGAAAACAAGAGAAACTTCGTTCTGCTGTGTGCGCTCGGCTTCCACCTGAATATCAGCAAAGCGGCCGGTGGCGAACAGGGCGCGCACGCTACCGCGAATCTTGGCGCGGTCAAGCGGCTGATTCGTTTTCTGGGTAATGATTTTCTGCAGCTGATCAAGCTCCCCGCTTTCCACGCCGGCAAAGCTGATGTTGCGCACGGGTAGACCCTGGTAGTCGAAAATGGCTCCCAGGCCAGAAGTTGCGGGCGCGGGGGCGGAGATGGGTTCGGAAAGGACGGATTCCTGCGGGGATGCGGGAGACTGCAGAGGCCGAATGGGGGAGGGAGAAGAAGCGTGCTGGCGCTGGGCGGAAGCCGGCGGCAGAACGCCGGCTACGACCACCACGATGACGCTCGCAAGTGTACGGACAAACCCTGCCCTCACCGCCAAACGAACTCCTTGCCGGCCCGCATTCCCCGTCTGCAGTGGATTGTAGCTAGTTCGATGAACCGGATCATGAGCACCGTTGTACGTCCGAACTGCCGACGCGAGCTACCTTCCCACGTCCGGCTGCGATTCGCCCAGGAATAGCGAACCCCAACTAGGCGCCGCTGCCCCAGCGCACGGTTACCGGACGGCGACACGAATCCGATTCGCGGGTTGCTGACTCCTATAATAAAGGGTTGGTACATGCCCGGGGGATGGCCATTGAGTTTCGAGGAGCGGTATTCACGTCAAATCTTATTTCCCGGCATCGGCGCCGAGGGACAGACGCGTCTGGGCCAAGCTCGCGTAGCCATCGTGGGCTGCGGGGCGACCGGATCCATCCAGGCGGGTTTGCTGGCACGCGCCGGCGTGGGGACACTGCGAATTATTGACCGCGATTTCATCGAGCCCAGCAACCTGCAGCGCCAGGCTCTGTTTGACGAAGCGGATGCCGCCGCTTCCCTGCCCAAGGCGATCGCGGCAGCGCGCAGAATCGCCGGTTTCAACTCTGAAATTGTGGTGGAACCCGAAGTCGCCGATCTTACCCCGGAAAATATCAGCCGCTTGCTGGCGGATACGCAGCTGGTGCTGGATGGAACCGACAATTTCGAAACCCGCTATTTAATAAATGACTTTGCCGTGCAGCGCGGCCTGCCATGGATCTATTGCGCGGCTGTAGGTGGTTACGGAATCACCATGAACGTGCTGCCCGGCGAGACGGCATGCCTGGCCTGCCTCTTTCCCGAGGCG
>DATGIY010000703.1:0-3949 GCA_035295475.1 Terriglobales bacterium | reverse complement strand
TGCGGCGCGGCTGAAGCCGCGCCCTTTCAAGGCAGCGCGCCTGGGAGATGTGGTGAATTCCACGAATCGGCCAACCTCCTGATTTCATCCATTACATACGCAACCGTGAGACAGGCGGCGGCAGGCTGACGCGAACGTTCGCTGCCCGAAATCAAGCTGGTTGCGGGAATCGGGGGAGCAGGATGAAACACGACTTGCAGCACACCATAGCGCTTCTGGAACGCACCCCCGTAGCTCTGGATGCGCTTTTGCGCGATCTGCCGGAGACGTGGACGCTGCGCAATGAAGGCGAGAAAACCTGGAGCGCGTTCGACGTGGTGGGCCACCTGATTCACGGCGAACGGACGGACTGGATGCCGCGAGCCAGAATGATCCTGCAATTCGGCGAAGGACGGAGCTTTGAGCCATTTGACCGCTGGGCGCAGGAGCGGGAGAGCCAAGGCAAATCACTGCAAGAGTTGCTGGATGAATTCGCCCGTTTACGGACGGAAAATCTAAACGAGCTGCGGGCGATGAAGCTGGGGGCAGGCGAACTGGAACGGCGGGGAAGGCATCCGGCGCTGGGCGTGGTGACTCTGTCGGAGCTGCTGGCGGCCTGGGCGGCTCATGATCTGACCCATGTGCACCAGATCTCACGCGTGATGGCGCACCAATATCGCGAAGCCGTGGGCCCGTGGAGCAAGTTCATGGGCGTAATGCAGTGCGGCGGCCACAGCGCCGCTTCCTGAACACCTCGAGCTATCAGCCAACTACGTCCGATTTAGCCGGCTGCGCCAGCGGCGCCAGCTGTTCCTGGATGGCGGCGCTATCGGGCGCGGACGGCTCGGCCGCGGTTTCTCCGTTCCATTCGCCACGCAAGGACTGGCGCAGGTGTTCGGGGCTGATCTCGCCTTCCCAACGGCTGACCGCGAGTGTGGCCACACCATTGCCGATCACGTTGGTCAAGGCGCGGCACTCGCTCATCAGCTTGTCCACACCCAGCAGCAGGGCCAAGGACGCCAGGGGGATCTGGGGGACGACGCTGAGCATGGCGGCCACCTTGACGAAAGCGCCACCGGGAACGCCAGCGCCGCCGGTGGAGGCCACGAAGGAGACCAGCAGGATCCGCATCTCCTGGCCGAAGGTGAAGTGAACATTATTAGCCTGCGCCAGAAAGAACACGGCCAGCGTCATGTAGATATTGGCCCCGGCGTTGTTGAAGCTGTAGCCCATGGGAAACACCAGACCGACGGTGGAATCGGCCGAGCCCAGGTTGCGCAGCTTGCGGATCATATCGGGGATCACGGTCTCGGAAGAGCTCGTGCCCACCACGATCATCAATTCGTCCTTGATATAGGCAAGGAAGCGAAACAGGGAAAACCCGGAGAGGCGGGCGATGAGGCCGAGGACGAGCAGCACGAAGGCGATGGCCGCCACGTAAAATGCCGCTACCAGCTTGGCCAGGCTGGAAAGGGAAGTCAGGTCGTATTGCCCGACGGTGAAGGCCATGGCCCCGAAAGCGCCGATGGGCGCCAGACGAACGATGAGGCGCACGATCCCGAAGCATACTTTGGTGGCCAGCTCAACCGCTTCATTGGCGCGCTTGCCGGCTTCTCCCATGCGAGCCATGGCAAATCCGCACAGCACCGCCACCAGCACCACGGGCAGCACGCTGACATGGATAAAAGCGCCGACAAAGGTCTGGGGGATGATCTGCAACAGCCAGCTGCCGAAACCCGGGTTGCGGGCGTGGGCGGCGAAGTGCGCGGTCTGCTGCACGCTGAGGGAAGCGTTGAGTTGACTCAACCCCGTGCCGGCGTGACCGATCTGCGCGGCCAGCATGCCCATCACCAGGGTGACAGCCGAAACCACGGCAAAATAGATCAGGGTCTTCAGGCCAACGCGTCCCAGCTTCTTCATGTCGGTCATGGAAGCGATGCCCTGCACCAGGACCCCGAAGATGAGGGGCGCGATCATCATCTGGATGAGCGCGATGAAAGCGTCGCCCAGAGGTTTGAAGGCGACGCCGATTTTGGGGAAGAAATGCCCGACGACAATGCCCAGGACGATGCCGATCATCGTCTGGGCGTAGAGGCCGGAGTACCAGGGACGCCGCTTCACGGCTGGGCTTGGGCCGCCTGCTGTTCGGCCAACAAGGGCGCCAGCTCACCCTTTTTGGTCTTGAGGGTCATGAGCCAGCGCTGTCCGCCGGAGATAAAACCGATCCAATAGCCGATCTCCACCAGCTGGGGCTCGGTGAATTCCGCGTGCAGCCGCTCCCAGAGGGCGTCGTCGGCCTGTTCGGGATTCCAGATAATGCAATCGGCGTAGGACAGGGCGAGTTTTTCGCGGGGCGTGAAGCGCTCGGATTCCTGGTAGCGCTTCACCTCCGACATGCGGTCTTCTTTGGATCGCGCAGCCTGCGCGATTCCCTGGCTTGATCAATAACTACAGGACATGCTGAGAGCGATGTAGGCGCGGAGCAATTCCTTGAGTTCCCACTCGACGGTGCCTTTACCGCGCTTGAAGAGCATGTCGAAGGTCATGGTGAAGGAGCGCATGACATCGGGCTGGTGGGCACGAATAGCCTGGTTCTCCGGCCCGGGCCGCCCCGCCCGAATGGAGTCTTCCAGCCACTGGCGGGCTTGGGGATCGGCAATCTTTTGCGGAGTCAAATAACTGATGCGTGCCATGGAGCATCACCTCAGCGGGGGTAGGTACCCAAAAGACCGTACCATATTACGGTATTACCGCTGGCCTGACCAGCCCGAGGAGATCCATCGAACCACGACGAAGGATATTGCGGTTGGCGATCGCCAAAATGAGACCGGGCTGGGGGACGGGACTGATGGGCGAGAGAGAGCCGGGGAATCGCGAGCAAGCGAAACAGGTTCCTGGGGGCGCGGAGGGAAGCGGGCGATCGGGCTCTGCTATAATCACGACTTTCAGCCCAGAATATTCCCGTGTTTCGAGTGCCCAGCTTGAAAATCGGCGCGAGCTTTATCGGTGTCGTCCTTCTAGTCCTTCTTCTTGGCTGCAGTGGCGGTAGCAGCGGCAGCAGCACGCAGGCGGTGAGCAATATACGGCCTCGGGCCTTCGTTTCCAACACCGAAGCGAGCGACCTGCAGATCATCAATGCCGCGACCGACGTTTTGTACACCGCCAGCACGATCGCGGTGGGACAACAGCCGACGCTGCTGGCGTTGCCGCCCAACAAGAGCTTTACTCTGGCTTTCAACTCCGGCGACAACAGCATTTCCGTGGTCAGCAACCTGAACGAGAGCCAGACCACCACCATTCCCCTCCCCAGCTGGACAGAAAGCATCGCCATTTCCCCCGACAGCACCCTGGGTTATGTGGCCATGCCGGCGGCGACCCCGCTGGGCCAACCCGCAGGACTGGTGGATGTGCTGGATCTGGTGAACCACAATGTGAAGTACTCGCTGCCCGTTGCCCAGGCGCACCGGGTGGTGGTGAACCACAGCGGCAACCGGGTGCTGGTGTTCAGCGACAACTCGGACGCGGTGACGATAATCGCTCCCAACCAAATCGGCAAAACAACCGCGATCAGCACGGTCAGCGGCTTTGACCGGCCGGTGTGGGGCGTGTTCAGCGACGACGACAGCACGGCTTACATCCTGGATTGCGGTCCGGAATGTGGCGGCAGCAACGCCGGAGTGACGGTCCTGCACATGAACAACAATACGGTGGGCGCGACCGTGGGGCTGTCGGGCGCGACCATGGCGATTTTGAACAGCGGCAATCTTTACGTGGCGGGCAGCGGGCACCAGGCGGGGACGTTGCAGGTGGTAAACACTTCCGGGCTGCTGGCGTCGCCGCCGGTGACCATCAGCAATGGATATCACGACCGCATGGAGCTGGGCAGCAACAACAAGCTGTTCATCGGAGCTCGCGGCTGCAGCGGCAGCGGCTGCCTTTCCATTTTCAATACGGCGGCGAATACTGCGGT
>DATGIY010000702.1:0-4730 GCA_035295475.1 Terriglobales bacterium | reverse complement strand
ATGAGCACTGTACAGGGTATGAGAGCCGCAGGATGGCGTCAATGACTGAGGGCGAGAGTCACTTCACCCGGGCAGGGCTATTGGCCCTTCAATGCCGCCTCGCTGCCGGCATAGTAGCCGGTGCGGGTGCGCACCTGCAGCTTCTTGTAGCCGTGCGCGTGCGCTATCACCTTGATGGAGCGGTAGCCCCCCTGGCTCTGTGGCCGGGTCGGACGATAGCCGATGGTGTACTGATTGCGGATGTCGTGGGCCACTTCCTGCGTAATGCGGTCTACCTCGCTAATATCCTTAGGGAAAAAAGCTACGCCGCCCGTATCTTCCGCAATGGTGGCCAATGCCCGCCGCGCGCGCCGCTGCCTTTCACCGCCCAGGAGCCCGATGGTATAAACGGTGGGCCCGTTCTCCGCCTGCAGGCGTCGCACCGCCTGCTCCAGCGATTCGCGGCTGGCGTTGTCCTCGCCGTCGGTCACCACCAGCAGCACCTTCTTTTCCAGGCGCGCATTTTTCTTCAGGTGATCGGCGGAGGCGACGACCGCGTCGTACAGGGCCGTCCCGCCACGGGCTTCGATCTTTTCCAGGGCGTCTTTCAACTGCGGAATGCTGGAAGTGAAGTCCTGGTCCAGGTAGTACTCGTCGTTAAAATTGACCACAAATACTTCGTCCTCCGAGTTGCTGGCACGCACGAAGTTCAGGGCCGCCTGGTTCACGGCCGGTCGCTTATCCCGCATTGAGCCGGAATTGTCGATCACAATACCAACGGCGACGGGAATATCTTCGCGGCGAAACGAAGTAATGGTCTGGGGCACGCCATCCTCGAACACCTGGAAAGCACCTTTGTCCAGATCGGTGACCATGCGGTCGTGCTCGTCGTACACGGTGGCGTGAAGGATGACCTCCTCGACTCGTGCATGAAAGACGTATACCCCGTTATTTTGTCCCTCCGGCGCCTGGCCCGGCGGTTGGGGCTGCTGTCCCCCGCTATTTCCCTGTTGTCCCTGGTTTTGCGCAGGTGGCGGTGCAGGCGGAGTAGAACTCGGCGGGGGCGCCGTGTTGGGAGCCGCCTGGGCCCCAGCCCACAGGCTCAGGCAAAGCAGCAATAACGGCAGCAGTAAATAGCTACTCCGACGGCGCATAGTAACCCGTTTTGGCATATACATGCAGCGGTGGCAATCCCTTGGGTGGATTGAGCTTGACCTTTATCTTATGCCATTTGCCATCGTGCACTGGTTTGGTTGGACGGTAGCCCAGCACATATTGGTTGCGCAGCTCAATGCCGATTTTGGTGGCCACGTCCGGCAGTTCGTTGGGGTTATCTATGGTAAAGGTACGCCCACCAGTAACATCCGTGATTTCTGCCAGCAAGGCCGGCCCCAGGCGCTCCTCTTCCGTCCGCGGGGTCTGATCAAACAGCCCAATGGCGTAGATCTGGGTATCCGCCTCTTTAATCAGGGAACTAATCTCGCCTTCGGTATAGCGGCTGTGATTGTCGCCGCCATCGGAAATGATCAGCAAGGCTTTCCGATCATACCTGGCCTTGCGCATGCGGGCCATGGCCAGATAAATGGCATCCAGCAAAGCCGTGCGCCCCTTGGGGGAGGCCAACACCAGCCGGCTTTGAATGTCCTCCACCGAATTGGTGAAATCCGAGAGTAATTCCGGCTGATCGGAGAAGCTCACCACAAAAAATTCGTCCTGCGGGTTGGCGGTCTTGAAAAATTCCACGACCGCCTCTTTGGAGCGGTCAATTTTATTGCTCATGCTCCCGCTTACGTCAAAAATTACTCCCAGGGAAATCGGAGCATCTTCACTGGAAAAATGGCGTATCTGCTGTCGCTCCTTGTTTTCAAATACTTGAAAATTATCCTTTTCCAGTCCGGTCACCAGGCGATTCATGGGATCAGTGATGGTTACCGGCACCAGCACCAAATCTACGCGGGCGCGGAAGGGCCGGGTGTGGGTGTCCAGAGCCGGATCGATGTTAGGTTTCTTAGCTTCCTCCGGCTTAGCCCGGGGGACGATGTGCACGTCGTCTTCACTGCCCGCCTGCGCCCTTAGCTGATAAGAGGAGGAGAACAAGAGAAGAAGAATGCCTGCCGCGATGGCAAACAGGCGCGCGCGCGCCGTGATCGGAAACACGTGACGGCTAACGACCGGTAGGTTCACAGCCTGATTCGGGGAGCCCAACCCACCCCGCCCGCTACTGCGATTGCGGGCCATACATACCTCTTGGAGCCGATAGTACCACAGCTTTGCTCGGCTGGAGCCGGCCCTCCGTCCCCCTTCTTTAGATGTAGGCTGGCACACAAGCTTTGCGACTTTTTCTCTTGTTACAATCCAAGCACCACAAAAATCCATGGCAACTATCTTCCCGTTTCGGGCCTTTCGATATGATCCCGCGCGCGTGAACCTGTCCCAGGTGGTTACCCAGCCCTACGACAAAATTACGCCGGCCATGCAGGCCGCTTATTACGAAGCCAGTCCTTACAACTTGGTGCGCATTATTCTGGGCCGGCGCGCGCCAGCCGATACCGAGAAGGACAACATCTACACCCGCGCCGCCCGGGATTTCGCCGACTGGCGCTGCCAGGGCATCCTGCGCCAGGACCCCCAGCCCTCAATTTACGCCTACACCCAGGAATTCACCGCCCCCGGCTCGGAGGATGGCGGGCGCTACGAGCGGCGCGGGTTTATTGCCCTGGGCAAAATCGAAGATTACGCCGCCAAGGTAGTCTTTCGCCACGAGCAGACTCTCTCTAAACCCAAGGCTGACCGCCTCGACCTGCTCCGTGCCACCCGCGCGCACTTTGGACAGATTTTCATGCTCTACAACGATCCAGGCGGAGATCTGGAGGTTACACTTTTTCCTTCCCGCCAGCCGGAAGTCCAAGTGAACGACGAATACGGTGTGCTGCACAAATTATGGCAGGTCGCGGATCCCGGGGTCATCGATAGCGTTTGCCGGACCATGGCGGATCAGAAGCTCATCATCGCCGACGGGCACCACCGTTATGAGACTGCCCTCAATTACCGCAACGGATGCCGTGCTGCCGGCAATGGCTTGGATCCCAATGCCGCGCATGAACGGGTGATGATGACCTTCGTCAACGCGCGCTCGGCGGGCCTGCTCATCTTGCCCACGCATCGCCTCATATCCGGCTTGCCGAATTTTGAGCCGGGCGCGATGGTGGCGGCAGCGCGCTCCTTTTACGGGGTGCGTGATGTAAGTCGCGAGTTCGATGCCAATCATCCCCTGGCCCTGCTCCCCCGCACCTTAGCCGGAGAAACGGCGATGCTGGCGGTCACCGCCAAGCAGGCTTTCCTCTTTCTGGCCAATCCGGGAACGCGCCACCCCGCCCTCGACACCGCTTCCGTCCGGCAGGCGGAGTTGGATGTCGTGCGTCTGCACAAAGTGGTTCTGCAGAGCGTCCTGGGAATCAGCGAGGAGGCAATCCGCGAGCAGCGCAATCTCGAATACCTGCGCGACGCGGGCGAGGCGGTACACAGGGTGCGCAGCGGGGCGGCCAATGTTGCATTCCTGCTTAACTCCGTTCCCATTGAGCAGATGATGGAGGTCGCGCTGGCCGGCGAAGTCATGCCGCAAAAATCCACCGACTTCTATCCCAAGCTCCTCAGCGGTCTTACTGTTTATGCGCTGGACTGATCTCCTGCCGCATCCGGCCCGCTGTTTGCGTGGTCGCGGCGGATCGCGCTCTGTCGCAGTGTTAACTCTGCTGCTGGTTCTGCTCTGGCCACCGGCGCCGCAAGCGCAGCCGGCCGCTCCCCAGCGTCTGTCCGTCTATACGTCCCAGTCCGTGTTTTCCATCCAACTGCAGGATTACGGCGGTCGTACTTACTTTGGCATTCTCGATCTCCTCTCCCCCCTGGGCGAGATCAGCGCGCAACAGGATGGCGACAAATGGAAAGGCCGGTTCAACGGCATAGAAATGGAGTTTCGGGAGGGCAAGAATCGCGCCAAGATCAAGGGAAAAAACCTGGACCTGGCGGCAGCGTTTCATTTACAGGACGGAAAGGCCTGGGTCCCGGTGGCCAGTGTCGCACCGCTTCTCTCTCGCGTGCTGCAGGAGCCGGTCGAATTACATGAGGCCGCACGCCGGCTCTTTGTCGGCGGCGCAGCCGTGCATTTCACCGCTCAGCTTGTTCACTTTCCTGCCGACTCGGTGGTGCTTAGTTTCTCAGCCCCGGTGAACCCCTCCATAGCAACCGAGCCTGGCAAGCTGCGCATGACTTTTGCGCGCGAACCGGTAGTTCACGGCAATCCCACCGCGATTTCTTTCCCGGACAAGTCGATTTCCTCGCTGAGTTACCGCGAAGCTGATGGCGTCGCCGAAATCGCGATCAACAGCAGTGTTCCCCTGCTGGCTCGCTTCAGTACCGACCGGAAGACCATCACCGTGGGCCCGGTGGTCCAGATCGTGGCCCAGGCAAAGCCACAGCCGGCAACACCGCCCGCGGCCGCGCCGACACCCAGCCCTGCTGCTCCCGTGGGAACTGGCCAGCCCCCCGCCGTTGTCGCTCCTCCTGCCCCCGCCGCGCCTCCCCCGCTGGTCGTGGTGGACGCCAGCCATGGCGGAGCGGAACGTGGCGCCGCCCTGAGCGATACCTTAGCGGAGAAAGATGTAGTGCTCAGCATCGCCCTCCGCCTGCACAATGATCTGGAAGCTCGCGGCCTGCGCACTGCCTTGTTGCGCAACTCGGATTCCGCGCTCAGC
>DATGIY010000701.1:0-2471 GCA_035295475.1 Terriglobales bacterium | reverse complement strand
GATACACGCCGTCTGCATGCCCAGGCAGATGCCGAAGTACGGCACTTTTTTCTCCCGCGCATAGCGGATTCCGTTCAGCATGCCGGCGATGCCGCGCTTCCCAAAGCCGCCGGGCACCAGGATGCCGTCATAGTCTTCCAGCTGCGCCTCATAGCTGCGGTCGTCCTTGTCCTTGGTTTCCAGGCCTTCAGCCTCGATCCAGTTCACATTCAGTTTGAGGTTGTGCGCCAGCGCCCCATGCACCAGCGCCTCCTTCAGCGACTTGTAGGAATCCTCGTACTCCACGTATTTGCCGACAATGCCGATGGTGACCTCGTCCTTGGGGTTGTAGACGCGATGTAGCAGGTCTTCCCAGGGCTGCAGGTTGCGGTCGCGCGCGTCAATATGCAGATACTTCAGGACCAGCGTGTCCACTTCCTCACGCGCGAATACCAGCGGCACCTCATAAATCGAGGCCACATCCTTGGCCGTAATCACCGCTTCTTCTTCCACATTGCAGAAGAGGGCGATCTTGGACTTGATCTCCTTGCTCAAAAAGCGGTCCGTGCGGCAGAGCAGGATGTCAGGCTGTATCCCCACGCTTAGCAGTTCCTTCACTGAGTGCTGTGTAGGCTTGGTCTTGAGCTCGCCGGCAGCGGCAATAAACGGCACCAGGGTCGTGTGCACAAAGAGCGTGTTCTCGCGGCCCAGTTCCTGGCGCATCTGGCGGATGGCTTCGATGAAGGGCAACGACTCGATATCGCCCACCGTGCCGCCGATTTCGACAATGACCACGTCAACGTCTTGGGAGATCTTCTTCATGGCCGCTTTGATCTCGTTGGTGACGTGGGGAATTACCTGCACGGTTTTGCCCAGGTAGTCGCCGCGGCGCTCCTTAGCGATGATCTGCTCGTAGATGCGGCCGGTGGTCCAGTTGTTATCGCGGCTGAGTCGCGCGTGCGTGAAACGCTCGTAGTGGCCGAGGTCGAGGTCGGTTTCCGCGCCGTCGTCGGTGACGAAGACTTCCCCGTGCTGGAAGGGTGACATGGTCCCTGGATCCACATTCAGATACGGGTCCATCTTTTGCATGTTGACTTTGAGGCCGCGGCTCTCCAGCAGACAGCCGATCGAAGCCGCCGCCAAGCCCTTGCCCAGGGAAGACACCACCCCGCCGGTCACGAAGATATACTTTGCCGACATCGTCGCCTCGCACGATTAGATTGTTGGCTGGATGCACGCCCGGGGTCCCCGGCCCGCACATTTCTGGCAGGCAGCTGGGTGGAGATGGGGTGCACGATCAATTATGGCAGAATTCTCCTGCCGGAACTAGTCCGCTTCGGGCGAAAAAGTATGACCACTGCCTCCGTCTCAGCCGCGTTCGACCGGGTAGAGGCAGGCTCGCTGGTTCGGCAGGAAGGCGTGATTCACGTCGCCGTTCCCGCTCGGCGCGGTATGGACGTGGTTTTCACCTGAAAAACCATCCTTCTGTTCCGGTCGGAACAGCACGTCGACCGCTGGTGCCCGCAATGAAAGCGGCTGCGCGGCGGCACTCTGACTCTGGCGCAAGGCTGGCGCTTAGCCACGCTCTGGTACGGTGACCGCTTAAGCCCAGAATGGCGGCCCTTCAATGTAAAGGAAGCCGAGGCTGTATTCGCCCAGGTAGGCCTCGCCGGCGATTTCTGGAATCTCTCCTAAGCTATTGCCAGCCAAGTCTTTGTCGCGACCTTCATCAGTAAATACCCGTGGCTGGGGGCATTACTCTTGTGACTTGGGAAAAGCCCTAAATTGCCGGTACCATGGTTTTGAACGGTAGACGGTCAAGTGTGCCCGCGGCCCGGACACAAAGGCATTTATGTCCAATCTGGCCAGCTTACGAAAGGCATTACCAGGCACGGCAGCGGCCCGCAGACTCCTGATCTATCTGGCGCTTGTAGCGTTGCTGACCGGTGCGGGCTGGTGGTTGTGGCCGACAGGTCAGCATCGCGCCTCCCGTCGAGCTCAGGTGCGCGTCTCCTCGCCACTGCAGCCGGTTGCGCAGCGCATGGCGCCTCCCACACCCAAATTGCAGATCGGTGAAGTAAGCCAGAACGGGCACGTGGTGGAAATCAAGGGCACTGCCGATTGCGACGCTTCCCTGATGATCAATGGCGAACGCGTGCCGCTCATATTTGATCACTGCGGTTTTAAGCAGTTCCTTCTGCTTCCCGACGGCCCATCGACCATAGCTGTGACCGCGCAAGGCTCCGCTGGCGGCGTCAACACTCAGACCGTCAAGGTTAATATCGAGTAGCCTCTACGCACTTCGTTTCCACCCCTTTTTTTCACCGATAGTTCTGGGATTGCAGAGCCCGGGACTCGCAAGTTCAACTATCTCCCTGCTTCCCAGTGGTAGTCCAATTTTCCTATGCTGTGCCGCGAATTTAGGGTAAAAGAGAGCACTTCGCAGCAGGAAACCGACGAGCCACGGAGAGTGCATGGTCAGGGAGAAGCAG
>DATGIY010000700.1:0-2316 GCA_035295475.1 Terriglobales bacterium | reverse complement strand
AGGCCGACGGTGGCCTTGACCCAATATTGAGTTGCCTCCTGATAGAAGATAAAAGACTTTGTTGCTTGTTTACTAACACACGCGGCCATCGGCTGTGACCGGCTCATTTGGACTTTTTCGAATACGCTGCAAGTGAGGTGTGCTGGCCACTTTGGAAATTGCCCTGGATAGGGAATACGCTCGGGAATAAGACCATACTCAAGCAAGTCAAAAAGGGTTCGTCTCCGAAAAGTGTAGTTGGGGTTGAAGCCCTTTGAGTGCTTAAAGTTGCAGTCGGTGAGGATTTGACGGCACCCCGGCATCCAGCTAATTTCGTGTTTCCAACCAAGGAATACGAAAGGACCGGAACCGAGGTGCTCATTGAGACCTTTATCAGAAAACAGTTGCGTTTGAAAGCCCACACCGTGACCAGGGTGGAGGAAACCGACGAGTGCATGCGGGTGCATATCGACCGGCTCGGTAGGCGGCTATTACGCTGCGGGGTTTGCCGCCATCGATGCCGGGAAGTGCACGACGTTCGCAAGCAGCGGGAGTGGCGTGACTTGTCGATGCGGAAGCTGCCCTTGAAACTGTTGTACCGCCCGCGGCGGGTGGAGTGCCCCCGCTGTGGTGTGCGGGTGGAAGACTTTCCGTGGGCGCAGCCCTGGGCGCGAGTGACTACGGCGCTCGCCAATGCCGTAGCCGTGTTGGCGCGAGAGTTGAGTTGGCAGGGCACGGCGCGCGAGTACGGATTGAACTGGAAAAGCGTGGCCACGATTGTGAAGCGGGCGGTGGTGTACGGGCTGAAGCATCGCGCCCGACCGCCGGTTCACGTGATTGGGATCGATGAAGTAAGCCGACGCAAAGGGCAGGTCTATCTTACCGTGGTTTACGATCTGGAGCGGCGCAGGTTGCTGTGGGTGGGAGACGATCGGACCGAAGAAGCGGTGCGTCCGTTTTTCACGGAAGAGATGGGCAAGCGCCGCTGCCAAACACTGCGTGTGGTATGCATGGACATGTGGGCGGCATACGCCAAGCTGGTGGGCGAGCACGCGGTCAACGCGCAGATCCTGTTCGATCGGTTTCACATCGTCAAGCATCTGAATGAAGCCGTGGATGCGGCACGGCGCGAATTGTGGCGTCAACTCACTTCCAAGCAGAGAGTCGCCTTCAAAGGAACGCGTTGGCTGCTGCTGAAGAATCCGTGGAATCTGAATAACGGCCAGAAGGAGCGCCTTTCCACGCTGGTGCGATGGAACTCACCGCTGGTGCGCGCATGGTATTTGAAGGAATCCTTCCAACTGTTCTGGACTTACAAGCAGCCCTGGCGCGCCAAGCAACATCTGCTCAAGTGGATGAATGCGGCCATGCGATCGAAGCTGGAATCATTCAAGAAGTTCGTGGGCATGCTTCGCTCTCACCTGGACGGGGTTCTCGCCTGGACCCAAACCCGGCTTTCGAACGGAGCTGTTGAGGGCATGAATAACAAGATCAAGTCGATTAGTCACCGGTCATTCGGATTCCGCAGCGCCGCGAATTTCATCGCGGCCATCTATCACTGCTGCGCCGGGCTACCGCTGCCGCTCGAAGGCTAATTACACTTTTGGGACAGGAGCCAAAGAAACAGCGCAGCAAACGTAAGCCTGATCATGATAATTTCCCAACTTCCGACTTAGTTTACACCTATTACGCCTGGACCCACGCGCTTAACCGGCTGGCAGCGTAACCGACCACCAGCAGTACGATATGTGCTACCGCTCCGATCGTCAGATCATTCCAGGGATAGTTAAACCGTCCGAGATCCAGCACACGGTTCCCGCCCAGCGTCAGCGTGGCCCAGGCCGTGAAGAGCACGCTGGCCGCGATTCCGGCATAGACGCCCGGACGCGTGGCCCGCGGGCTGAAATAGGCCAGCAGGAACAATCCAGCCAGCCCGCCCGAGGCGATTGCCGAGATCGAGAACCACATGGAAAGCGCCCCGCCCCTGGAGTGCGCCAGCACCAGCGCGATCGCGACGCACAGCAACCCGCAGCAGGCCACGATCAGCTTGCCCATACGCAGCCGCTCGCGATCGGTAGCCGCCGGCCGGATCGCGCGATAGAAATCCTCCACCCCCACCACCGCCAGGCAGTTCAAGTCCGATGCCAGGCCCGACATCGCCGCACCCATCAGCGACGCCATAAACACTCCCGCCATCCCCACGGGCAGATGCATGGTGAGGAAGTATGGGAACGCCTGGTCGGCCTTGGTGATGTACGCGGGCAGCTTCTCGCCGGTCAGGCGGAAGAACGACCACGTGCACGTCCCGATCAGCATGAACAGCGCCCACACCGGCAC
>DATGIY010000699.1:0-6301 GCA_035295475.1 Terriglobales bacterium | reverse complement strand
GATTTCCTCGGAGCTCGCCAAGCTGGGTTGCGAGACGGAGCGCCCCGCAACCTCCTCCGCTGCCGCCGATTAATCCGCCTGCTGTCCGTTGCTATGGCTACATTCCAACAACTGGCTGACTTCAGCCCGAACTTCCGCGTTCTGGGAGTTCGGGTTGATGCCGTGCAAATACCGCAAGTCGTCTCCCGCATGGAGGACTGGATCCGCCGGCGTGACCGCACTCGTTACGTGGCCGTGACCGGCATGCACGGTGTCTCGGAGTCCATCCATGATCCTGGTTTCCGCTCCGTACTTCAGCAGGCTGACCTAGTCGTTCCCGACGGCACCCCGCTGGTCTGGTTGGGACGCTGGCATGGACACGATCTGCAGCGCCGGGTGTACGGTCCCGAGCTCATGGAAACCTTTTGCCAGCTGACCGGGTCCCGCTATCGGCACTTTTTCTATGGCGGACCTCCGGGAGTGGCTGAAGCCATCGCCAGCACCCTGCAGCGCAAGTACCAGATTCAAGTGGCGGGCACCTACACCCCGCCATTTCGGTCGCTAACGGCAGACGAGGAACGGCAACTTGCGCAGTTGATCGAGAATTCCGCGCCTGATGTTCTTTGGGTTGCGTTGAGCACCCCCAAGCAGGAAAAATGGATGTACCAGCACCGCGACTCCTTCCCCGTGCCAGTGATGCTGGGCGTAGGCGCCGCATTTGACCTTAACCTGGGGCGGCTCCGGCAGGCGCCGCGATGGATGCGTGAGCACGGCCTGGAGTGGCTATTCCGGCTCCTGATGGAACCACGGCGGCTGTGGCGCAGGTATCTCGTCAACGGACCGCGATTTGTGTTTCACGTTTCCCTCGAACTTTTAGGAATGAAGAAAGTTTCATGAGCGCACCGCCTATTGAATCATCTCTGCCGGTTGCTGCCAGCGCGCAACCCGCTGCCCTCTCGCCTGCGCGACCTATGGCGCCTGGACCCCTGTTCGTCGTGGGCTTGTGGCGCTCCGGCACTTCCTTGCTCTATGCTCTGCTCAACCAGCATCCGCAAATCTCCATCCTTTACGAAGGAGATTTGCCGACCATGGGAGCCCTGTTTCCTTTTGGCCGCGCCAAACGCGATTGGCTCGCACGCTGGAATTTCTGGAACAACGCGCCTGGGCGCCACCGGTTGGAGGAAGGGGACCTACCCCGATCACTCGGCTTACGCGCCGCCACTGAAACGGTGTGCCGGCAGTACGCCGCACGGAAAGGAGCAACGATCTGGGGTTGTAAGTCACCGGCTTACCACAACCAGTTGCCGTTCCTCGCCCGCACCTTTCCGAACGCGCGGTTCATTGTTATCTGGCGTGATTTGGCTGATATCTGCCGGAGTATCGTGCGGGCCGGGGAGTCCTCCTCCTATTTTTCCCAGAGCGGCATCCTCCGCCGCGCCATCTTAGGTTATGAACAGCTCAAGCGGGGTTGCGATGCCCTTCTCCGCAGTGGGGCGCCGCTTCACCAGCTCCATTACGAGGAAATGGTGAGATTTCCGCAGGCGGAAATGACGGCTATCTGTGACTTTTTGCAGATCCCCTTCGATAGCCGCATGCTTTCCCTGGAAGGTGCGGATATCTCCGCCGTTTACCCCGACGAACATCACGCACTGCTCAGGACCGGAACCATCATGCCGTCCGGTCCCACGGCGGAAATCCTGAGCCCTGCAACCAAGGCCAAGATTGATCGTTATGTGGGCAAGTGGAAAAAAGAGACGCAGCAATTTTGGCCACGATATCCTCTGATGGCGCCAGCTTGCCGCCCACACTTGAGCGCCGGAGAAGCACTGCTGGATCGGTGTTTCTATCGCATTCTGCGAAGCTACGACAGAGCTAAACTGTGGTTGTATGCCTTTCTGCCCTTGCCGTTGTTGCGACGATATAGGCAGGTCAGGCACCGGCCGTGATCCCAGGGTAAACCGAAGCCACCAAAATACGAGGGAATGAGGAGCACTCGTGAAATCGTCGGTACGCACTTTGGCGCGCCTTTTCGGCCTGCTCATAATGGCCGCCAGCCTGGCATCGTGTGGCGGCGGAAGCTCCGGTTCCGTAACACCTGCGCCTCCTCCGCCCAACGGCGGCAGCAGCGGAGGCAGCGGAGGGGGCAGCAATGGCGGTGCGCCGGCAGCCTTTTTCGGAATGCACGCCAGCAGCACCGTTTTGTCACAGCAACCCTGGCCCCAAGTTTCTTTCGGCAGCCTGCGTCTGTGGGATACGGCCACCAACTGGAATCAGATCAACATCGCGAACGGGGTATACGATTTTTCGCTGCTCGATCAGTGGCTGAGCACGGCCAATCAGCATGGCGTGCAGGATCTGCTCTATACCTTCGGCAAAACTCCCCAGTGGGCCTCGTCCCGGCCCAACGACCAGAGGTGCGCGAACGATTGGGGGCCGGGCGCCTGCGATCCTCCTGACGACTTGAACCCCGATGGCAGCGGTAGCGACCAGCACTGGAAGGATTTTGTATCGGCGCTGGCCACCCATGTCGGCACCTCCATCAAGTATTGGGAAATCTGGAACGAACCAAGTTCTTCGAATCACTGGACGGGTACGGTGGCGCAGATGGTACGCATGGCACAGGACGCCCGCACCGCTATCCTGACCGCCAATCCAGCCGCTGTGTTGCTTACACCACCCGGCCAGGGTGCCTGGATGTCGAATTACCTGGCTGCCGGTGGCGGCACTGTGGCTGACGTGGTGACATTTCACGGCTACCCTCAGGCAACTTGCTCTGCACCCCCGGTCGCCGCCAGCATCCTGCAAGCGGTCAGTGCTACTCAGGCTTTGATGACGGCGGCGGGCATCAACAAGCCCATCTGGGATACAGAGGCCAGCTGGGGCTATGAGCAAAAAGATTGCTTCAACGACCTGGACCAGCAGGCCGCATTTCTCGCCCAATTTTATCTATTGCACTTATCGGCCGGTGTGCAGCGCTTCTATTGGTATCAGTGGAACAATCCCGCTATCGGAACGCTCTGGGTTCCAGGCCCCGGCCCGCAGGGTACTGTCCTGAAGCCTGGAGTTGCTTATCAGCAGCTGTTTTCCTGGGTTGTCGGACACAGTCTGGTTTCCGCCTGCACGGTCTCTGGCACGCAGTGGCAATGCCAGTTGAATGGCAGCGGCGGTTACCAGTCCGAGGCCATCTGGGACACTTCACAAACCTGCAACAATGGAAGCTGCACGACGGAAAATGTCACAGTTCCCTCGACTTACCTCCATTATCACGATTTGTCGGGTAATACTTTCTCCGTCATCAACAATGTCGTACCCGTTGGCCTGAAGCCAATACTCCTGGTCAACCGTTAGCCGTCAGTTGCGACGAAGGCGGAAGTCACTGCCTGTTCTTCCAAATCCCACGCTTTCCGCGCTGGGAGTGTTTCTGCGCTCATTGTTTCTGCGCTCATTCTCCTGTTGTGGGAGGAACTCTTGAACGGATGTTTTAGCTCGGGAACCTTGGTTTCCCTTTACTCAACTCGAAAGAGCATTCCCCTGCGAGCCGTGCTCGCGGTGGTGTTTATCTGCTGCGGCTTGCTGAACGCCCAGACCGGTCCTTCCGCTGTGGGCCAGTGGTCGGCGACCGAAAGCTGGCCCTATCTCGCGGTCCATGCCAACCTCTTGCCTAATGGCAAAGTATTGTTTTGGCCTTCCTGGGACTTAGGCGATAACCCGCAGATTTGGGATCCCGCGGCCGACACCTTCACCGCGGTCGCGCCGGCCGGTTATAACATTTTCTGCGCCGGACACACCCTTCTCGCCAATGGCAATGTATTTTCGGCGGGCGGCCATGTGGCCATTGATGTCGGCTTGGACAACGCCTCGACCTACGATCCCGTCGCCAACACCTGGACCAACCTGCCGGCCATGAACGCCGGCCGTTGGTACCCTACGGCCATTACATTGCCCAGCGGAGATGTTTTGGTCGCCTCGGGTGCGGTTAACACCGGTCAACGCGACAACCTTCCCCAGATTTGGCAAGTGGCTTCAGCAAAATGGAAGAACCTGAATGGTGCGGTCCTGGAACTTCCGCTCTACCCTCGCCTGTTTGCCGCGCCCAATGGCAAAGTCTTCTATGCCGGTCCCAGTGCTTCCACCCGCTATTTGGACCCTTCCGGAGCGGGCGCCTGGAGTCCGGTGGGCACAACCCAGTTTGGCGGAGTGCGCGACTATGGCGCAGCCGTCATGTACGACGTGGGCAAGGTCCTGCTGGTTGGCGGCGGCGATCCCCCCACCGCTACCGCGGAAACCATCGACCTGAACGCTGCTAAACCCGCCTGGACCTACACCAATTCCATGTCCGAGCCGCGCCGCCAACTGAACGCCACCATTCTTCCTGATGGGCGAGTTCTGGTTACAGGCGGCAGTTGCAGCAAAGGTTTCGACAACGGCTCCTGCAAGGCCAACGCGGCGGAAGTTTGGAATCCAGCTGACGGCACCTGGACTACTTGGGCGAGCGATACCACCTATCGGGGTTACCACTCCATTGCCGCCTTGCTGCCCGATGGCCGGGTCGTAACGGCAGGCGGAACAGGCACGGCAAATGGCGAGGTATTCTCACCCCCGTACCTCTTCCAGGGAGCACGTCCTACCATCGCATCCGCTCCCAGCAGCATTACCTACGGGCAGACGTTTTCCGTCAGTACGCCAGATGCGGCGTCCATCAACAAGGTGACGTTGGTTAGATTGTCGTCTGTTACCCATTCTTTTAATGCGAACCAACGGTTCAACCAGCTGAGCTTTACCACAGGCGCCGGCACTCTCAATGTGACGGCTCCCCCCACTCCCTACGCAGCTCCCCCAGGTCATTACATGCTGTTTGTGATCAACAGCAGCGGGGTGCCATCAGTCGCCTCTGTCGTGCAGATCTTAGCCGGAGCGCCGGCGGCAACCTCTGTATCCCCAGCCACTGGCAGCACCAACGGCGGGGACACGATCACCATTGCCGGATCCAATTTCTTCTCCGGAGCTACCGTGCAGGTTGGTGGCATACAGGCGACTAACGTCAGCGTGGTCAGCAGTTCGTCGATAACGGCGACCACGCCCGCCCACGCGGTGGGAACCGCCAACGTTGCTGTCACCAACCCCGACTCCCAAAAGACCACACTGCCGAACGCGTTTACCTATGCGACAGGCAGCGGCATCTCCTTTGTGCAAGCGCGAGCCGCTACCAAGTCGGCGTCTGTGAGCAGCATTTCGGCTACTTACTCCGGAGCACAGACCGCGGGCGACCTCAATATCGTGGTGATTGGCTGGAACGACGCCACGGCTTCGGTCACTTCGGTCACGGATAGCGCCGGCAACACCTACACCCTTGCCGGGACCGTGATTCGAGGTACGAACCTGACTCAGGCTATCTACTATGCAAAAGGAATCGTGGGCGCGGCGGCTCAAGGCAACACGGTCACTGTGCAATTCGACCAGGCAGCTAATTTCCCTGATCTGCGCATTGCTGAGTACGCAGGCATCGACTCGGCCAATCCACTCGACGCTACCAATGGAAGCGCCGGAACCAGCCTGACTTCCAGCAGCGGCAAGATTGCCACCACCGCCGCTAAAGAACTGGTTTTCGCGGCCAATACTGTTCTTGCCCAGACGCTGGGCCCTGGTCACGGCTACGTCACGGTCATGCTGACCAGCTTCTTCGATATTGTGGAGCACCAGATCGTGAGCAATAAAGCCAGCTATAACGCCAGTGCACCGCTCAGCGCCAATTCCAACTGGGTAATGCAAATCGCCACTTTCAAAGCGGCGGTGCAGTAATGCCAGCGGTGCGCCAGCAGATACCAAGGAGATTTATGAGTCGATCGCGAGTGCTTCGAGCATCCGTCTTGTCGGGGGTGGTTTTCGCGGCCGCCCTGACCTTTGCCTCCGGCCACTACACGATTGAAGACCTAAGCGCCCTCCCGGGCGGTAGTAGTGTCGGAGCGGCCCTTAATTCTTCTGGACAGGTAGTGGGCTGGTCCGGATACCGTGATGGCGGCAACACTTATGCCTTCGTGTGGACGCATGGTGTCGCTATGTATTCGCTCCGCACGCTGGCCGGCGGGGATTCCAGTAGCGCCTCCGGTATCAATGCTTCGGGGGCGGTAGCCGGCACTTCGAACACAGCTACTTCAGAACGAGCCTTTCTCTGGACCAGAACTGGCGGCCTGAAGGATCTCGGGGTTCTGCCCGGCGATTTCAGCAGCTCGGGTTCGGGTCTGAACGATCGCGGCGACGTGGTGGGAGTTTCCACGGGCCCGCAATTCGGACGGCCGACGCTGTGGATGTCCGGCGCTGCCGC
>DATGIY010000698.1:0-4476 GCA_035295475.1 Terriglobales bacterium | reverse complement strand
GCCGGAGGTAAGCGCCGGCAGGGCGGCGAGCTCAAGCGCCGCTGGACGCAACTGGCTAATAACCAGGCCGAACTGGAATACGACTATCGTGCCCACCATGCCTACACTCATCAGGGTGACAAAGGCGTGGCGCGCTTGCATCGCGGCCTGAAACTGACTATCCAGCGGGCGGGAAGCAAGCCGCAGTTTCAAGCGCGGCGCCGGATCGTATTCCGTCTGGATCTGCCGCCCCACGCTACCTGGCATGCTTGCCTCGATTGGGTACCGCAGATCGAAGGCGAATGGAAACGTCAGAACCACACCTGCTATTTCTCCGGCGCCAACGAATGGGACCGGAAACGGGGCGACTTTCTACAGCACGCTACTTCCTTCAGCAGCTTGGGAAGCGGCACTCTGGCGCCTGTCGTCGTGGGAGCTCTGGAACAATCGAAGCGCGATCTGGCGGCGCTTCGCCTGTACGACCTTGACAATGCCCGCGGCTGGGTTCCGGCCGGCGGCTTGCCGGAGTACGTGGCACTGTTCGGCCGCGACTCCCTGGCCGCTTCCTGGGAGGCGCAGTTGCTCAGCCTGGATATGACCGGGGGGACTCTGCAGGAACTGACCCGCACCCAGGGCAGCAAGGTAGACGACTGGCGCGATGAGCAGCCAGGAAGGATCGTGCACGAACTGCATACTAATCCCCTGGCGACGCTGAATTTCACTCCCCACGGCCGCTACTATGGCGGCGTGACCGGCCCCATGTACTACCCGGTAGTCGTGGCCGGGCTGTGGCACTGGACCGGCAATAAAGACCTGGTCCGGCCGCTGATCAAGCCCGCTCTCGAGGGCCTGCGCTGGGCCGATACCTACGGTGATCCCGACCAGGACGGCTTTTACGAGTACAAGACCCATTCCCGGCAAGGCGAAAAAAATCAGGGTTGGAAGGACTCCGGCGATGCCATCGTCTACGAGGACGGATCGCAGGTGCAGGCTCCGCTCGGGACCTGCGAAATGCAATCTTTCACCTACGTCTCCAAGCTTCATTTATCCGAGCTTCTGTGGTGGCTGGATGAAAAGGAGCTGGCGGCCAAGCTCTTCGATCAGGCCAGCGCATTGCAGCAACGCTTCAACGAAGTTTTCTGGATGGAGGACGAGGGTTACATCGCCATGGGCCTGGATTCGAGAAAGCGCCAGATCAAGTCCATTGCTTCGGATCCCGGACACGCCCTGGCCAGCGGCATCGTGGATATCGAGCGCGTGCGCGATGTGGCGGAACGGCTCATGGCTCCCGATATGTTCACCGGCTGGGGAGTGCGCACCCTGTCCTCCGAACATCCCGCGTACAATCCTTACGCCTATCATCGGGGTACGGTCTGGCCGGTGGAAAATGCGGTGTTTGCTCTGGCGTTCGCGCGCTATGGCCTGCACGACCTGATGTTCAAGTTGTGCGAAGCGCAGTTTGAGGCGGCTTCCTTATTCGATTACTTTCGGCTGCCGGAATGTTTTGCCGGGCACGCGCGCGACGCGCGGCATCCTTTTCCCGGCATGTATCCCAAAGCCAACTGGCCGCAGGCGTGGTCAGCTTCCGCCGCCCTGACCCACGTTCAGGCCATGATCGGGCTCTATCCCTATGCTCCCCTGCATGCCTTGCTGCTGGACCCGCATCTGCCCCCCTGGCTCCCTGAAATCACGCTGCACAACCTGCGCGTGGCCGAGGCCACGGTGAGCATTCGCTTCTACCGCCGGCCCGACGGCAACAGCGAGTACGAAGTTCTGGATCAGCGCGGGCATCTCCACGTAGTGCGCCAGCCCAGCCCCTGGTCATTGACGGCGGGTTTTGGAGAACGAGTCCGCGATGCGGTGGAGAGCATCTTGCCGGGAAAGTGAGCGGGAGTGAAGCTGATCCCTGATTGGGACAAGCAAGGAAATCGGCTCAGGCGTGTTTGGGCCCGCCGGCCTCCCGGCGTGCCTCCGCGATTTTCTTTTCCAAAAAATCGGTGTGGTCGTTCTCGAAATTCAAGAACTCGCGGTAGAGTTGCCGCAAGTCCTCGTCTTCGGTCAGCTCCGCCAGGCGGGTGTAATAGCGCACCGCGTTGTGCTCGGCCGCGACCGCCACTTCCAGCGCCAGTTGGCGGGGAGAGCGGCCGCCTTTGGCGCGGCTGATGGCGAAAATGTCACCGCTGGCCAGCTGCGGCACCTCGATAAAGTCGCGCACATCTTCCTCGGTGACGGCGCAGGGACGAGTGCCGTAGCGGTCGAAGTAGCGCTGTTGCAGTTCCGTGCCGTGCCGGCGCTCCTCCGCGGCCATGTCCCAGAACGTGCCCGCGATCTCCAGGGATTCATCGTCCTGAAAGGCGGCAAACAGTTCCGCGAACTGATGGTAGATTTCGGCGTTGCGCTCCTCGATAAAAATAGCCACGTGCAGGGCTTCCTGCGCGGTCAGAGAAGCAAAATCGCGTTTCATCGGGCATTCTCCTGCGAGCGGACACATCAGCAGCTCCGCCCGGCGGAATTTCCCAGCTATGCGTCTGCCATCCCGGCTAGGGCGTGGCTGGCCCGCGCGGCTCTTGCCGGGCGCGCTTGGACCTCACCATCGCGCATCTCCAGGGTCATGGTACGGGCACAGCCCTCGCACAGCCAGAAGTATTGCAGCTGGCGCGGCGCGTGCCCGGAAACCGCCGGCGGACCCGCGCCCACATCCAGTCGGAATAATTTGCCTTCGTGCAAATAACGAAAAGGGACGGAACAAGCGGGGTTCGCGCATTTAGCGAGCATGTCCGGGCTCCGGAAAGGTTGTTTCCCCGGCACTGGGCCGAGGCAGGAAAAGCGATTGCGGTCACAGAGCCGCAAGAACAACGGTCCGGTACGGATCAGGCGCGACGTGGAGCAGTTGCCAGAGCCTTGGCCCGCTCCCCTTCCAACCGCTGGATCGTGTTGCGCAGCCACGTCTTGACGGATTCCTCAAGCTCAAGCTGATTGTAACCCTGATCCAGAGTCTCCAGGGTCTCGCCTTTGGAGTTCAGGGGAATGTGGTGGCAAGGCACATTCTCGTTTCGGGAAATCGCCGGAACCAGGTCGTAGAGGAGACAGGAATGGCAGGGATGAGTTTTCTGGGCGTCGCCGAAATTGAGACAGGTGAGCGAGTCCTCGAAGATCGAGGTCGGTTTCCAGGGGGTGCGCACGGAACGGCCATAGCCGCCATGTTCGAGAAAGCTGAGTTCGAACTTCAGCACTTCCAACAGGTCGCGATCATCTTCCGCCATATCAGCCTCCGCGGGGTGGAGGGAACGCGCGCCCGGCGGCCGGCCCGCCTCCAGCCTGGGCCTATTGTGGCCGCCCCATAACCCTCTGGCTGTGATCTTGCTCACACCATTGAGTGAGTCCGCTCACGCTGTGACCTAGGTCACATACTGAATGTGATAGGGCATGCGAGGCTGACCGGGTGGGAAGAACCGGGAGCGGCTGACCATGGATTTCAAGCAAACGCCGTTTATTGTGATTTGGGAAGTCACGCAAGCCTGTGACCTGGCCTGCGTCCATTGCCGGGCCAGCGCCCAGCCCCGCCGCCATCCGCTGGAACTGAGCACCGCCGACGCTTACCGGCTCATCGATGAAGTGGCGGCTCTGCGCGCTCCCGTGTTCGTGCTCACCGGCGGCGATCCGCTAAAAAGGCCGGATATTTACCAGTTAGTGGAATATGCCACCAGCTGCGGGGTACGCATTTCCTTAACCCCCAGCGCTACCCCGCTGCTGACCCGCGAAGCCCTGGTGCGGCTACAGGCCAGCGGCCTGGCCCGCCTGGCCATCAGCCTCGACGGCCCGACGGCCGCCATCCACGATGCCTTTCGCCGCGTCCCCGGATCCTACGAATGGACTCTGCGCGCGGTGCGCTGGGCGGGCGAAATCGCCTTGCCGGCGCAGATCAACACCACCATCACGCGCCACAATCTGGCTCAACTCGACGACATGATTGCCCTCCTGGAGACCCTCGAAATCGTGCTGTGGAGCGTTTTTTTTCTCGTGCCTACCGGGCGGGGGCAAAGCACGGATCTGATCACGGCGGAAGAGTTCGAACAGGTTTTTGAAGAGCTGTATCAGACTTCCCTGCGGGTGAAGTTCGACATCAAGAGCACCGAGGCGCAGCACTATCGCCGTTTTCTGCTGCAGAAGAGAACCGAAGCGCGGCGAAACGGTGTTGCCATGGACGAGATGGCCAAGGTGTTCGGCGCCACCAGCGCCGACGGTATCGGCCGCGCGCCCCGCGGCATTAACGACGGGAAGGGCTTTGTGTTTATCTCCCATCTCGGCGAGGTATTTCCCAGCGGGTTCCTGCCGGTTTCCGCGGGCAATGTGCGCCGCCACTCGCTGGCCGATCTCTACCGCAACTCGCCTTTGTTCACTGCGCTGCGAGATACCGCCAATCTGAAAGGGAAGTGCGGGGAATGCGAGTTTCGCGAGGTTTGCGGAGGCTCGCGCGCCCGCGCCTACGCTCTTTCT
>DATGIY010000697.1:0-3464 GCA_035295475.1 Terriglobales bacterium | reverse complement strand
CGAGCTCAAGCAGCGCGTCGCCGCCGAGCTCGGTCCCCACGCCGGCGCCGGCCTGCAGGCGATGACCTTTCACGCCTTCTGCTACCGCATCCTCAAGGACTGCGGCCAAGCCTTCCGGGTAGTCGAACCGGAGGACCTCTGGATCTACCTGCGCCGCCGCCTGCCCGACCTGCAACTCAAGTACTACACGCGCGCGGTGCGACCGGCGCAGTTCCTGGAAGCCCTGCTGAATTTTTTCGACAACTGTCACGACGAGCTCAAATCCGCCGCCGACTACGAAAAATATGTCCAGCAACTCGAAGCCGGCCGGCACCCGCTGCCCCGCGTCACCCGCAGCAAAGACGCCGCTAAGCTCACCCGCGACGATGTCCTGGTCCGCTGCCGCGAAATCGCCCGCGTCTTCCGCCAGGTCGAAGACATGCTGGCGCACGACAATCTGGGCACCTTCGCCCACATGATTCTTCGCGCCATGCAGCTGCTCAGGTCCGATCCGCAACTGCTGCGGCGCGAGCAGCAACGCGCCCGTTTCCTGCTCATCGACGAATTCCAGGATTCCAACCTGGCGCAGATCGAGCTGGCGCAGCTGCTGGCCGGCAAGCAGCGCAATATCTTCGCGGTCGGCGATCCCGACCAGGCGATCTATCGTTTTCGCGGCGCTTCCAGCGAGGCTTTTGAGGAGTTCGTCGCCCGCTTTCCCGAAACCAAAGCGGTGGTGCTTGACCGCAACCAGCGTTCCACCTCAGCCATCCTCAACTGCGCTGCCGCGGTGATCGCGCGTAATCCCGCGGTCGCCTGCCGCATCGGCAAGAAGGACCGCTTCCAGCGCGAGCCGCTGTCCTCCGACCGCGAACGTCGCGCCCAGCAGGCAGGCAAGCCGCTGCTGCCCGAACCCCTCAGCCTGGTGATGGTGAGCGGTTACGGCGAGGAGGCCGGCGACATCGCCGAGCAAACCGCCCGGATCGTGCGCACGCCGCCTGCTGCTGCCGGTCCCAGGCAGAGGCCTCGCTGCGCGGTCTTGTATCGGTCGCATTTGCATCGCGACCAGGTGGTGAAGGAACTGGCCGCGCGTGGCGTCCCTTTTCGCGTGGAAGGCTTGAATGCGCTGGAAACCTGCGAAGCACGCGACCTGCTCGCCTGTCTGCGCGCCCTGCCCGCCCCGCCCGACCATGCCGCGCTGTTTCGCGTTGCCGCCCTGCCTGCCTTCGGCGTGAACGCTAAGACTATGCGCGAAGCTTTGCGCGCCGCCGGCAAGCAGCCCGATTTGAGCGCTGTTCTCGCCCAGGTACCCGGAGGCACCCGCGTCCTGACAACTTTGGAAAATGCGCGCGCCGAGGTGGCCGCCGCCGATTGGAAAGCGGCCGCCGCCCTCTCCATAGCCATCAAGCGCTTCGCCATCGATCCCGCGGCGCCTCCCGTCGTAGCGTTTCGCGAATTTGTCGCCAAGTGGTGCGGGAAGCCCATCGTCGCCACCGGACGGCTGGAAGAATTCCTGGAGTACATGAGCTACTTTCCCGACGCCGGCGGGACGCTCGCCTTCCCCCAGCCCCTGCCCGAAGATCCTGCCAACACGGTGGCGCTCATGACCGTGCACGCCGCCAAAGGCCTGGAATTCGATCACGTCTTCCTGGTGCGCGCTAACAACAATTCCTTTCCCACCAACTATCGGGAAAAGCTGTTTGAAATGCCGGCTGCTATGCGTGATCCCCGCTGCCTGACCAAGAGCGACAGCTCCGACCTGCACCGCGAGGAGGAGCGCCGGCTGTTCTATGTGGCCATGACTCGCGCCCGCGACTCGCTGGCCATTTACGCCAAGCCCAATAAGGGCCGCAATCCGCGTCCTTCCGGCTTCGTGCGTGAGCTGATGGAGGCGCAGGTCGAGTTGCCCGCGTGGCGCGTCCGCCAGCCGGAACTGGGCATTGCCGCGCAAGCCGCCGGCAACGGTGCCGTCGGGCTGGGCGCATGGATGTTGCTGCCCCCATCGTCACGCGCGCTGACCGGCCCGTTGAGCGCCAGCGCCATTGAGACCTACGAAACCTGTCCGCTGAAATTCAAGATTCGCCGCGACTGGAATATCCCCGGGGAAATTTCCGCCTCCCTGCAATTTGGACAAGCCATTCACCTGGCGCTGGCTGACTACTTTGAAGCGATTCGCCTGGGCCGGCCGCGCACCCCGGAGCAGCTGCTTCAGGTTTTCGAGCAGGCTTTGGCCGACCTGCCTTTTGACGATGCCCATCAGCGCGAGCTCTACCGCCGGCAGGGTCGCGAGCAGCTCGCCGTTTTTTGTGAGACCTGCGCCGGCGCTCCCGTGCCGCAGGTGCTCTCTACCGAAAAAACCTTTCAGCTCATGATTCAGGGAATGCTGGTCAAGGGCCGGGTCGATCGCGTCGATCGCATTGACGGCCAGCGCGTCGCAATCGTGGATTACAAGACCGGCGCCCCCAAAACTGATGTTGATGCCCGCAAGAGCCTGCAGCTTTCCATCTATGCCCTCGCGGCGCGCGAGCTCTGGGGCTATGAGCCCGAGCGCTTGGTCTTCGTGAACCTGGAAACTGGCGAAGAGGTTTCTGCCTCGCGCGATGAACGGGAGTTGCAGGCGGCGCAGGAGCGCATCGCCCAGGTGGCGCGCAAAATCGCGGCGGGGGAGTTTGATCCCACGCCCGGGTTCCATTGCCGGTCTTGCCTGTTCCGGGCCATGTGTCCGGCCACTGAAGAGCGCCTCTACACCCACGAGCTGGCCGTTGCCAAAAGCAGCGGCTAGCGATCACCACGCGCCGCTGCCCGAATCGAGGGTTGCCTGCGGCGTCCTCCGCCCCGCACGGCGTCATGCTGAGGCGTCTTCAGACCCGAAGCATCTCGCGTTCACTGCCACGGCCTTTGCCGCACGCAAAGAACATCTCCACAAAATGTTGGCTGAGTATTTCGGTGGCAGGAGAGAAACTGTCGCGGGAAAACTGTGTGCCCCAAAAAACTTCGGGGACGCTCATCGCGTCCCCGTATACTTGCTTGCGAAGTGCTTAGTGCTTCTTCGCTTTCTTCTTTGCTTTCTTCTTAGCTGCCATTGAACTATTCTCCCTTCCATTCATCATGGAATTTGCAACGGTACACTGTTGCAACTGATTGATGTATAGAGTCAATGAAAAACGATGTCAAGAGAAAAATCACGTTAACGTGAGGAGAGCAGCACTGCTTACCGGTACCTTGGTAACAAGGAGATCGCCCCCAGAAAAAACTTCGCAGTCATTTTTGTGACCGGACGAGCGCCTGGCAACTCCTCCCGCCACGCGAAGCGCTTCGATTCCCGGCGCGCCGCATCCTATAATGTGTGGTTCGCAAGCCTGTTCTCAGGAGCACTGTATGCCCGCACTCGAAGAAGTTGTCATCATCTCCGGAGTTCGCACTCCGGTGGGAAAATTCCAGGGCTCTCTTTCCGATTTCAGCGCGACGCAGCTCGGCGCCATGGTGGT
>DATGIY010000696.1:0-6469 GCA_035295475.1 Terriglobales bacterium | reverse complement strand
AAGCGGAAACCGCGACTTCTCTTCGCGAAGCTTGCGGCGCGGACGGCTCTTCCCTGGTGCTGGCTATCGGCCCTGAGGGCGGATGGACGAACCAGGAACTGCAAAGCTTCGCGCAGGCAGGGTGGAAATCAGCTTCGCTGGGGAAAACGATTCTGCGGGCGGAAACGGCCGCCATTGCGGCCGTAGCGGTGGTGATGGCTCAGTTGTAAACCACAACCACAGAGGACACGAAGGACACAAAGGAAAACTTCAATATCCTTCCCCCTCGGCTTCCACCTTCACCTTGCCGCGGAACATGCGGTAGACGAAGAAGAAATAGCCCATCGCCAGCAGCATGCCCAGACTCCACCAGATAATGCCGATGGTCAGGCCATAGTGTGCCGCGGCCGTGTTGTAGATGGTGAGGCTGTAGGCTGGGTCGGTGCTGGCCGGCAGTACGTCGGGGTAAAGAGCGAAAGCGGCACCCACCAACATGGCCGCCAGGTAGAGCGTGGAACCAGTAAAGGCCAGACGTTCTTTCTGCGCCAGGGCGCCGTGCAGCATCATGCCCAGGGCGGCGGCGACAGCCAGCGGAATGAGCAGTCCGAATGGCTGCGCACGGTAGTTGTGCAGCACATCCGGGCGGGCATACATGGTCGCTGCCAGGCTAAGGAGAGTCACAACCAGCAGCACCGGCCACATAACCAGGGCCACGCGACGGGCCCGGGCGGCGACGGGCGCTTCCGTCTTGCGCATCACGTAGAGTGCGCCGTGCATGGTGAGCGCCACCAGGGCGACCACTCCGGCCAGCACGGTGTACCAGTCGAGAATGCCGTTTTGCGCGCCCACGCGCCAGTTGGTCCACAGCGGCTCGAAGAAGTAGCCGTCGGGGGCCAGGGGCACGCCGCGAATCACGTTGCCCAGGGCGGCGCCGAAGAAGATGGCCAGCAGGATGCTGCCCAGGCTGAAGACCACGTCGAAGAAGCCTTGCCACACGGGGTTGGGCACGTGATTGCGCAGCTCAATGCCGATGGCGCGCAGCATGAGCAGCCACAACACCATCATGAGCGGCAGATAGAAGCCGCTGAAGCTGGAGGCGTAGAGCAAGGGAAAGGCGAAGTAGAGGGTGCCGCCGGCGGCGAGCAGCCAGACTTCGTTGCCATCCCACACCGGGCCGATGGTGTGCAGCACCGCTTTGCGTTCGGCGGGGGTGCGGCCGACGATCAGGTAGATGATTCCGGCGCCCAGGTCGAAGCCGTCCAGCACGACGTAGGTCGCCAGCATGAGTGCCACAATGATGTACCAAAGCGTTTCCATGGGATCCCCTTTAATCGGCGGCGGCCACACGCCGCATGGGCTCAACTTTTTCCGCTATCCACATCGGTCCCTGCTCGATTTCGCGGCGTACCAGAAACAGGAACAAGATGCCCAGCACCGTGTACATGCCCATGAAGCCGAGCAGCGTGAACAGGCCGTTGCCGGCGGAGACGCGCGGCGAGTAACCCTCGCGGGTCATCATGAGGCCGTAGATCAGCCAGGGCTGGCGGCCGATCTCGGCGGTCATCCAGCCGGCAGTGTTGGCGATGTAAGGGAACGGCAGGCTGAGCAACAGAACCCAGAGCATGGCGCGCGAGTCATAGAGCTTGCGGCGCCACAGCAGGATGACCGAGATCACCATCACCGCGATAAAGATCGTGCCCAGTCCCACCATGATGTGATAGCTGTAGTAGAGCAGGGGAATGTTTTCGGGCCACACCTGCTGCGGAAACTGATCCAAGCCCTGAACATTGGCGTTCCAGCGACGATAGGTGAGGAAGCTCAGCATTTTGGGCAGGATGATGGGATTGTCGAGCTTGCGCTCCTGCACGTTGGGCTGGCCGATGATGACCAGGGGCGCGCCCGGCTGGCCCTGGAATAGGGCTTCCATGCCCGCAAGCGTGACCGGCTGATGGTTGGCCACCATTCTTCCCTGCTGGTCGCCGGTGGGAAACAGCTGAAGGATGCTGGCGATGCAGGCGGCAACGACGCCCACGCGCACGAACATCCGGCCGTGCTCCAGGTGCTTGCGGCTGAGCAAGTAAAAGGCGCCGATGGAGGCCATCACGAAGGAGCCAGTGATGACGGCGCCGCTCATGTTGTGGGCATACTGCCAGCCTGCCCAGGGATTCAGCAGCAGCTGCCAGAAGCTGGTGAGCTGGAAGGAGCCGCCGGCCGCGCGCGCGTAGCCGACGGGGTGCTGCATCCAGGCGTCAGTGGCGATAATGAAGTAGCCGGACAGCCAGGAGCCGAGAAATACCGCCACCGCGGTTCCCCAATGCGCCCACTGGCTGAGCCGCTTTTCGCCATAGAGAAAGAGGCCCAGAAAGGCCGATTCCAGAAAGAAGGCAAACATGCCTTCCATGGCCAGGGTCTGGCCGATTACCCCGCCGGCAAAACGCGAGAAGTGCGACCAGTTGGTGCCGAACTGGAACTCCATGGGAATGCCAGTTACGACGCCCAGCACGAAGTTGATGCCGAAAATTTTTGCCCAGAAGCGGGCGGCGGCGTTGTAGTTTTCGTCCTTCTTCCAGATAGCCAGGGACTTGAGCACCACGATCAGCGGCGCCAGTCCCATGGTCAGCTGCGGGAACAGGTAGTGGAAGGTGACGGTGAAGGCAAAGTGCAGCCGGTCCACTAACAATGCGCTGTCCATATCCCAAAATTATCGGCACGTGGGCGGAGGGCGGTATGTGATGGGCATCACAGGAGAGTCGGGAATCTGTAGTCGGCACACGAGTAGTGGGGAGTTGGATGTTGGGAGGACACCGGCACTGCGCGCGAGATGCTTCGGCGCTGAAGCGCCTCAGCATGGCGCCAGTAGGGCGTTGGCACCCACAAGAACAAGGGCTGGCTGGCGCCAGCCCCGCACAGCTGAGGCGGCTGTGCCCACACAGGCATTGCACGGAGTGCATTGTGGGGCGAAATACATAGGTCCTTCACTCGCGTTCGCCGCCTAGAGCGGCTCGCCCTCCCTCAGGATGACAAGTTTGTTTTAAGTGCCGGCGCGGCCTGCCGCTCGCACAGACCCGCGCGAGCTACGCTCGCCCGCGGGTGCGCCACCGCACGGCAGCACTGCACGCGAGATGCTTCGGCGCTGAAGCGCCTCAGCATGACTCCCTCGAAACCGACGGTTTGGCTGAATGCTGAGGGCTGATAGCTGAGTACTTTATTCTGCCGCGGCGCGGCGCTGACGCTCGGCTTCGCGGATCTCGCGGCGGCGGCCGGCATCCTCGAAACGGCGTTTTTCTTCTTCGGTTTCGGGAATCACCTGGGGCACATGCAGGCGGCGCCCATTGCGGTCGATGGCCACAAAGGTCAGAAAAGCTGAGCTCACGTGTTTGCGTATGCCCTCGATGTAGTTCTCCACGGAGACCTTCACCCCAACTTCCATGGAAGTATGGAAGACGCGATTCACCGACGACTGCAGGATAACGAGGTCGCCGACATGCACGGGCACCAGAAAGTCGAGGTGGTCGATGGAGGCGGTGACCACGTAATTGCGCGAATGCCGGTGGGCGGCCAGCGCGCCGGCCAGGTCGATCCAGTGCATCAGCCGGCCGCCGAGAAGCGCGTTGAGGGGATTGGCGTCGTTGGGCAGGACAAGTTCCGCCATCTCCGACTGCGAATCCTTGACCGGGCGAGGTGTGAGTTCAAGGTCTTTGCTCATGATTTACGTGGCAGGCTCCAGGGCAGGTTTTTCCCGCCGCAGCAGATAACATTCCAGATAGCACGCGGCCATCTTCTGAATGCGCGGGTCAGGATGCGCCGTACACCAGCGCGCCAGCGAGCAATCGTACTCCAGCGTGCCATGCTGGCCAGGGCGGTAGTCACGTTCGCAGACGTAGAGGATGGTGACCAGATTCTCCTTGTCGCGGGCAATGGAGAAGCGCACCGCGTCCCAGACGCGCTCCTGGGGCAGGTGCGGGCAACCGCGCGCGTATCCGAGATTACAGAAGTTCGCGAGTTCCTCTGGGCCGGGCACAAGGCTTTCGTGGCCCGGGGCCGTGCAGTGGCCCTGCCAGCCGTCGCCCAGGGGCAGGCGAGCGCGATGCGGCCAGCCAATGGCTTCAAATCTTGCGGTCGGCATGAAGTAGGGACAGGCCACGGAGGTCATTGTATCGGCATGCACGCTGTGGATGATAGCCATCAATCCGGGGCCAATGATTGTGCCCGATTGATCCAGTCATTAGCGGGACTCTCTGTGGGTGATATTTTGCTGTCGCACCGCGCCTGTAGTAATTTCGTAGCGCAGTGAATCTCACTGACTCCCGACTACTAACTCGTGATGCTATGGACCGAGCGAGCATGCTGAAGGACATTCTGGCGCAGAACCCCAGCGACACGTTTGCGCGTTATGGGCTGGCCATGGAGTATTCGAAATCTGGCCAGGTGGAGGATGCGCTACGCGAGTTCGGCGCACTGCTTTCCGCGAATCCCGATTACACTGCTGGATATTTTATGGCCGCACAGCTGCTGGCCCGCGAAGGACGGGAGGAGGAAGCGCGCAAGATGCTGCGCGACGGCATTGCGGCGGCACAACGCACGGGCAATCAGCACGCCCAATCCGAGATGGAGGGAATGCTGGAGGAGCTGGGAGGGTAGAACAGAGTTTCGAGTTTCGAGTTTCGAGTTTCGAGTTTCAAGTTTCCAGTTTCGAGTTTCAAGTTTGCTGGCGCTTCAGCTTAGCGTAGTGGCGTCAGCTTCTCCAGGAAACTCGAAACCTGAAACTAGAAACTTGAGTTCGGAGGCGCCCCGTGCCGAAGAGAAATAGCCGCAAGCCGGCAACTCCGCCGCGCCCATCACCCCCTTCCGCCAGCCGCCCGCATATGCCTGGCTACGGCATCAAGGGCCCGAAGGAAGGCACAGGACTTCTGCCCTGGAAATGGGCGGAGGGACGTCTGCAGAAGGCGCATAACTTCTGGGTGGCGACCACGTGCCCCGACGGCCACCCGCACGTCATGCCGGTGTGGGCGGTGTGGATGGACGGCGGGCTCTACTTCAGCACCGGCGCCAAGTCGCGCAAAGCTCGCAATCTGCGGGCGAACCCCGCCTGCGTGGTGTGCGCGGAACACGCCCGCGGACAGATCGTCATCGAAGGCACGGCCAAGAGGCTCTCCGACCCCAAGTTGTGGAAGCGCTTCGCCACGGTTTACGAAAAGAAATACGACTTCGATATGTCCGGCTACAGCGCGGAGCCCTTTTATGTGGTCCGACCGCAAACCGTGTTTGGGCTGTGGGAGAAGGATTTTGTGGGCAGCGCGACGCGGTGGAGGTTCGGGAGGCGGTAGTGAGTACTCGGTACTCGGTACTCGGTACTCAGTACTCAGTACTCAGTACTCAGTAGTCGGTACGCCTCGCGCTCCCCTTCGACAAGCTCACGGCAGACTGGCGCAAAGCTCGGTCGCGCTCGTCTCAGGATGACAAATCAATTCCAAGGGATTTCGGCGCGGCTGGCCCCCCGAGATAAATCATTCGTACCCGTCCATATCGACACGGTCCGAGCTGACAACTGGCAACTGGGAACTAGTGGATGGTGCGCGTCTTGCGCGACATGTAATCCATCAGCAGGTATTGGCCCAGCGTATAAGGAGTCGTGAAGTAGGCTTTGCCGCGGCACATCTCGGTCACTTTCTGCACGAACTGCACCAGGCCGTAGTCGGAAGCGAGCATGAACGTGTTAATCAGCACGCCGGCGCGTTTGCATTTGGAAACTTCTTCCAGGGTCTGGCTGACCACCAGGGGATCGAGTCCGAAGGCATTCTTGTAAATCCGCCCATCCTCGAGGGTAAGGGCGGAAGGCTTGCCGTCGGTGATCATGATGATCTGCTTCATGTCCTTGCGCTGGCGTTGCAGGATACGCTGGGCCAGGCGCAACCCTTCGCGCGTATTGGTGTAGTACGGCCCGACTTTGACCCGCGCCAACTGCGAAAGCGGAACCTCCTCCGCCGAGTCATGGAACAAAATAAGGGAAAGCGAATCACCGGGATATTGCGTGCGGATGAGGTGCGAAAGCGCCATGGCGACTTTCTTGGCCGGGGTGAAGCGGTCCTCGCCGTAAAGAATCATGGAATGCGAGCAGTCGAGCATGAGCACGGTGGCGCATGACGACTGGTACTCGCACTGGTGCACCTGCAGGTCGGAATACTCCATGTTGAGCGGCAGCTTCAGGCCCTCGCGCTGGATGGCGCTGGAGAGCGTGGCCGTGATGTCCAGGTTCAGGGTGTCGCCGAATTCGTACTGCTTGGCGGCGCCGCTGGTTTCGACGCCGGTAGCCAGATCGCGGGTGTCATGCCGCCCGAAGCTCGATTTGCCCAGCGAACCCAACAAATCACGCAAGGCGCGGAACCCCAGGAAGTCCAGGCTCTTATCGGTGATTTCGAAACGCGTCTGCGACTGATTCTGGCCCAGTTGTCCGCCCACGCTCGACTGCCTGGAAGGATCGTGCGGCTGG
>DATGIY010000695.1:0-5780 GCA_035295475.1 Terriglobales bacterium | reverse complement strand
AGCGTCTCTTTCAATAAAAGAAAAGGCCTCCTTGCGGAGGCCTGGCTGATAGTGACGGCAGACTGCTTACTGCGTAGCGCCCGTGGTCTGCACGCTGGAGGTGGACTCGGGCGCGCCCGGGTTTTTCACGATGAAGAAGCTGTGATCGTACAGGCCGCGATACATGCGGCCCGCAATCTCCGCTGCCATGGGACCGAAAGTCGGACGCCCGCCCTGCAGGAACACAACCACTACGATACGGCCCACGCTGGTGTTGGCGTAAGAGGCAAACCAGCCGAAGCGGGTGCCGTCCTTGGAGCAGGTGCCGGTCTTGCCCAGAATCTGTTCTTCGTTGAAATTCAACAGTACTCGGCGCGCCGTGCCGAACTCGACCGCCCCCGCCATGCCGTCGGAGATTTCCGGGATCAGCGGCGCGATGTTCAGCTCGCGCTTGATCCGCGGTTGGAAATTAGCCACTTCTTCCGGGGTGGTGGGGTGCTGCAGATAATACAGAGTTCCGCCGTTGGCAATGGCTGAAACCAGAGCCCCCAATTGCAGCGGGGTCATGGAGACGCCTTCCCCGAAGGAACACATCTTGCCGACGCCGCCTTCCTTGGCGGGAATCACGTGGTCAGGATACTCGCCCAGCTGTTCGCCGGGAATGTTGTAGCCCGCCAGTTCACCCAGACCGAACTGATGCGCGTAGTACGCGACTTTCTCGAATCCCAGCTTGCGGCCCACCGCCTCGAAATAGGCGTTGTTGGAGTGCGCCAGGGCCTGCGTGAGATTGAGGCGGAAATGGCGGCCCAGGCGGATGCGGGTGTCTTTGTCGATCACGCCTTCGCTCAGGGCGGCCAGCGCTACCGACAGCTTGATGGTCGAGCAAGGTTGCGCGCCGCTGGACAGCGCCAGTTTCTGGTTGACCATGGCCAGCACGCGGCCGCTGGTAGGCTCGATGGCTACCACCGTGCCGTTCATGTTGCCCAGGGCGTCCACTGCGGCGGCGCGAACGATCGGATCTTCGCCGGCGGTGACATCGCCGTCCGTCACGTCGTCACTGAAAGAGCTGGTGTAGAAGCGCTCGTAATAGCGATGGCGGCGGGCGTACCGTACACGACGCGTGCGCCGGGCATGGAGTGCGCGGCTGCGGCGCAAATGGCTGATCCGCCGGCGGGCGCGGGTGCTCTCCGTGATCTTGTGCTTGGCTTTCACCCGCGTGGTCGGGCGCGTGTTGATCGTCGCCGCCAGGGCGGTCATCTGAAGAACAACTAAGGCCACAACAAAAAGGGCGATTTGGACAACTGCCGAACCTTTTTTCATCGAACCCTGACCATCCCCGGAGCCTTTAGCCAACAACTTAAAAAGCACGCAACCGGCCACTCTGCAACACGGCGGCCTTCCTACTACTAACGCTTAGATAGTAAGAGAGTTGCTGTCGCTCCGGCAATCGAAAATTGGTCCCCCGGGTGACTTTAGCTTCGCGGCCTAACCCCCACGAATCCAGCTACTTAGATCGTAGTTACTAGAGTGAATATGGCTTCGGTAACCGCGCTGACGTTTACTATTGCGGCACTGGACTCTTGTGTAAATCGTTCCACAGCTGGATTGGGGGTCTTCTGGCCAGTTTTCGAGCATATAGGGTGCAAAGTTTTGCACCCCATGCCGGCGGTTTTCCGCGCAGTGACAAAAAGCTGCGCTTCCGTTCGCGCGACCAGGTTCCGCAGCTGTTTGGGATCACATAACCGTCCGGCACACGTAAAAAAGCTCCGGATCTGCGTGGCCACGCGAACCCGGAGCCCTGGTCATCTGCCGAGTTCAGCCCTAGTTCACTTCCGTACGCTTGCGGATGAAGGTGGGCACGTCCAGATCGTCGTGCTCGAACGTGGGCACCGGGGCCGGCGTAACCTCCATCGCTACCCGCGGCGGCTCTTCTTCCGTCTTGTTCACCACCGGCGGGGGAGTATCCGGAATGGAGAAGCCGGAGGTCACGCGCTGCCGGGAGATGGCCTGCGAGGAAGAAGAAATGCCGCGCTCGCGCCGATGCGGCGCGTCGCTCTTGAAGCCGGTGGCGATCACCGTGATCTTCACCGTGTCCTTGGCCTTCTCATCCAGCACCGCGCCGAAGATGATGTTGGCGTCTTCGTGGGCGGCGCTCTGGATGATGCTGGAGGCTTCGTTCACTTCGCTCAGCTTCAGCGAACTGGAGCCGGTGATGTTAATGAGGATGCCCCGCGCCCCGTCGATGGCGCCTGCTTCCAGCAGCGGTGAGGCGATGGCCCGCTGTGCCGCTTCCGTGGCCCGGCGGTCGCCTGTGGCGGTTGCCGTGCCCATCACCGCATAGCCCATGCCGGCCATGATGGCCTTCACGTCGGCGAAGTCGCGGTTGATGATGCCGGGGATGGTGATAATGTCGGAAATGCCCTGCACCGCCTGGCGCAGAATATCGTCCGCCACCTTGAAGGACTCGAAAAAGCCGGCATTCTCCGCCACCGCCAGCAGTTTTTCGTTGGGGATGACGATGGTGGTGTCCACCGAGTCGATCAACTCGGACAAGCCATTGGAGGCCTGCATCATGCGGCGCTTGCCTTCGAAACCAAATGGCTTGGTGACCACGCCCACGGTGAGCGCGCCCATTTCACTGGCCAGAGAGGCGATGATGGGAGCCGCGCCGGTACCCGTTCCGCCGCCCATGCCGGCGGTGACGAACACCATGTCCGCGCCTTCCAGCGCCTCGATGATTTTGTCGGAATCCTCCAGCGCCGCTTTGCGTCCCACTTCAGGGTTCGCGCCCGCGCCCAGCCCGTTGGTGAGCTTGACGCCAAGCTGAATCTTGACGGGAGCCCGCGAGAGCCGCAGCGCCTGCAGGTCGGTGTTGGCCACAATGAACTCCACGCCTTCTACCCCGGCGTCGATCATGCGGTTAACGGCGTTGGTGCCGCCGCCGCCCACTCCGATCACCTTGATGTTGGCGTCGTTCTTGGCCTCTTCGTGAAAGCTGATGCGAATGCCGCTTTTCGGCGTATCCGCCGGCGTTAGCGTATTTTCCTTTTTTGGCGTCATGACTTGCGCTCTCCGCTCCTCGTACGGAAATTTTCTTCAGTACCCTATCCCACTGCCGATCTCGTCTCCTGTTGCTTGCTTTACAGTCGTATGCCTTGTGCCTGATGTCCCTTGCCGAACCATGCTCTCAACTTGCCGACACCCCAGCGGTCGTCCTGGTTGCCGCGGGCGAGGCGGGCACGGTGTCCGTAGAAAACCATGCCGATCACGGTGGTGAATTCCGGCTCCGCCAGCAGGGCCGGCATTTTGGCCAGCGGCGAAGGCCAGCCCAGGCGAACCTGCTTGCGCAGCACCGACTCGGCGACCTCAAGGATTCCGCTCAAACGAGCGCCGCCGCCGGTCAGCACCACGCCTGCGCCGCAACTCTCCAGCAGACCGCCGTGGCGCAGGCCGTCGCGCAGCATTTCGAACAATTCGCGGGCGCGCGGTTCCAGGATTTCCCCCAGCACCCTCTGCGCAATCATGCGCGAGGGGCGGTCGCCTACTGAGGGCACCTCCACCTCATGCCCTTCCGGTATGCGCGTGACCACCGCGCAGCCATAGCTGCGCTTCAGCTTCTCCGCATCGAGCAGCGGGGTGCGCAACCCCACGGAGATGTCGCTGGTAAAGTGGTCGCCACCTACCGGCAGCACCGCCGTATAAGCTACGGCGCCGTCCTGAAAGCCGATAACGTCGGTGGAGCCGGCGCCAATATCCACCAGGCAGACTCCCAATTCCCGTTCTTCCGGACGCAGTACGGCATCAGCGCAGGCCAGCGGCTCAAACACGGTATCGCTAACGTGTACGCCGGCGCGATTGAGCACGGTGATCACGTTCTGCGTGGCGCTGTTGGCGGCCGTGACCACGTGCACCTTCACTTCCAGCTTGCTGCCCATCATGCCCAGCGGATCGCGTATGCCGGGCTGATGGTCGAGAATGAATTCCTGCGGAAGCAGGTGCAGGAAGTCGCGGTCGGCGGGCAACGAAATCGCCTTCGCCTTTTCCACCGCCGCGCGGACTTCATCGCGCGTGATTTCACGCGGCCGCTGGCCCAGGCTGATGCCGCCGACGCTGTTGATGCCGCGCACGTGCGATCCGGCCACGCCCACGAGGGCGCGCTCGATAGGAGCGGAAATTCCGTCTTCCGCCTGCTCCACCGCTTTCTGCAGCGACGCCACCGCGCGCTCCAGGTCCATGATCACGCCCTTGCGCGAACCCAGAGAATCCGCCACGCCGTGACTGCGATAGCGCAGCCCGGCCTCGGTAATCTCCGCCACCAGAGCGCAAGTTTTGGCGCTGCCTACATCGATTGCGGTCAGAAGATTGGGATTACTGTTTGCCATAATCCTGTCGTCGTTTCCATCTCGCCGGCCACACCAACTCCCCGGCTACCTGGCTGACTGGCTGTCTAGCTAGTCAGCCAGACAGCTAGCCAGCCCTTCTAGAGTGCGGTGACCCGCGGCGTTTCACTACCTTCCTTTTTTTTACTTTTTTCGCCGCTCTATGCCCCAGTGGACTGCTGGCGCGCTTCAGATCCGCGGTGGTCAGGGCCGCCGGCTTCACCCCGGCGGCGATGGCGGCGCGGGCCGCGGGCGCGCTCAGCGGTTTCTGCGCCAGCAGATGCGTATCCGGATTCACGATGATCTGCCGGTCGTAGCGCAAATCCACCGAGTCCAGCTTCTGAAACTGCTGCCGCCATTCCGCCACGTGGGTGACGTAAATCTTGTAGCGGGCGAGAAAATTTCCCGACCCCAGGTGCACCAGCACCGCTCCCGACGGATCGTTGACCATGACCTTCACGTCCTCCGGATCGGAAAGGTCCACCTCGCTCAGATCCTGGGCGTAGTTGGCGCCGCTGGAATTCAAGTCATGAATCAGCTGGGTGTAGATCTCCATGCGCGCCGCCCGCGTTGAGAGCGGCTCCGCCTCCCCCATGCCCACGATCACGGGAAAGGAGTACTGGTGATGGCCGCTGAGGGGCAAGTCCATGACCACACCGTCGGCATCGATCAGCGAAATGTGCGAGCCGATACGGGCGAAAGCCACCGGCGTGCGCTCCTGGATTTGTACCCGCAAATGATCCGGCAGAAAGCGCATGACCGCCGCCGACTTCACCCAGGCGATCTGCTGCAGCTGTTTCTGGCGCTGCGCCAGGGGAACGAAGAAGATGTTGCGTCCAATGTCCCCGCCCAGCACGTCCATGATTTGCGCTCGGCTGACGTTGTGGTTGCCGCCGATTTCGATATCGTCACTGGAATCGATAGTGAAACGCCAGGAATGGGCGCCGTATTGCATCGCCATGCCGGCCACAATGGCCAGCACAATCAACACCGCAGCCACAGCGGCGGCGCGTTTCAAACGATGGGCGGTTTTCTTGGGAAGGGATCCCCGACGGACAGAGACACGCTTCTGCGCGCGTAAGAACGGCGATTCTTGCTCGGATTCCAGGTCGACCAGACGGGCATCATCCAGGGTCGCGGGAACGTACTCCGCGCTGGGCGTGAGTTCCAGGTCGTCCTGGGCAGGTGGAACGCTTCTACGCGCCATCAGCCCTGTTCAGTTGTCGTCGAGAATCGCCGGAGTAACTATAGCTGCTTTTGTCTAATGTTGAGACAAGATTTTTTCCACAGCGAAGTCAAATTCGCCGCCGCGGAGCAACGTGGATAAACACGGATCAATAACGGGGGAATCAACTCTGACAACAGTTTCGCCGCGGCGGCGCACCGACACGGGCGAGGGCGCCCGCGCCACAAGGATCGAAC
>DATGIY010000694.1:0-6095 GCA_035295475.1 Terriglobales bacterium | reverse complement strand
CCGTCAGCCGTCGACTGTTTTGTGTAGGCACAGCCGCCTCGTCAGCAACAACAGGGGCTGAAAGTAGGAGCTCGCGTCGACCGTCAGCCGTCGACCGTTTTTGGGTGGAGCAGCGCTTCAGCGCTGCATTCGCCGGCCTTTTTAAATTGAAGAAGCGCGAACCGAGCTGGCGAGGCGAGCGCGACGAAAACCTATGCGGCAGAAACCCGACTTACTTCTTCCTCTCCACCAGAAACTGCGCCAGCTCCTTCAGCGTCGCCGCCCTTTCGCCAAAGCTCTCCAAATTTCTGCTCGCCTCATCCACCAGCGCATCCGCTTTTTTCACTGACTCCGCCACTCCAAACAGCGCCGGATACGTCGCCTTCTCCGTGGCCGTGTCCTTGCCCGCGGTCTTGCCCAGCTGTTCCGAAGACTGGGTTACATCCAGCACGTCGTCCACAATCTGAAATGCCAGCCCGATCGCCTGCCCAAACCCACGCAGCTTCCCGATCTGCTGCTCATCCCCGCCGGCATAAATCCCGCCCGTCACCAGGCAGGCGGTAATCAGCGCCGCGGTTTTCGAGCGATGAATATATTCCAGCGTGGCCGCGTCCGCGCGCTTATGTTCCGCCTCCAGGTCCATCACCTGGCCGCCGATCATGCCGTCCACGGTGCCCGTGGCATGTGCGATCTCGGCAATGATCCGCACCCGCCGCTCCGCCGGGCAGCGCAGCCGTGCCAGCACCTCGTAGGCGTAGGTCTGCAACCCATCTCCAGCCAGGATGGCCGTCGCCTCGCCAAAAGCCTTATGGCACGTCGGACGCCCGCGCCGCAGATCATCATTGTCCAGCGCTGGCAAATCGTCGTGGATCAGCGAATACGTGTGCAGCATCTCCAGCGCCGCGCCCAGTTCCTCTGCGCCCTCGGGCAGGGAAGCGGCGATCAGCCGCGCCGCTTCAAGGCATAGGATGGGCCGCAGCCGCTTCCCCCCGGCAAACACGCTGTGCCGCATCGCCTGATGAATGGAGCTGGGATACTGCGTGCCCGGCGGCAACAGCTTTTCCAGCGCCGCATCCGCCACGCGGCGTCCTTCTTCCAGGGTTTGTTGCAGCATTTGCTGTGAGTATAACAAGCACATTTGCCGGTCTGCTCGCCAGGTTGTGCCGCGGGCGCCCTCGCCCGCGAACCGGCCTCGCGTGGGAGCGCCCCCATCCGGTACAGCAAGCGACCCGGCAATCGCCATCTAATCCGGCATGGCAATCAGACATAAGTCCGCCAACGTCGCCGCCGGCGCCATCCCCGAAGAAGCGCTGGAAGCCCCGTTTCCCGACATCAAGCTTCCCATCCGTCCGCCCTATGCGCCGATGGAGGCGAAGTCGGTCGCCGAACTCCCCCGCGGCGAGGGCTGGCAATACGAGCCCAAGTGGGACGGCTTTCGCTGCCTCGCCTTTCGACGTGGCGATCAGGTACTGCTCCAGTCCAAGGCGGGACAACCTCTGGGCCGTTATTTTCCCGAAGTGGTGCAAGCTTTAGGCCGCCTCGGCGCGCGGCAGTTTGTGCTCGACGGCGAAATCGTCATCTTTGCTGGCGAGCATCTCTCCTTTGACGACCTGCTGCTGCGCATCCATCCGGCGGAATCGCGTATCCGCAAGTTGTCGGCGGAATCTCCGGCCACGCTTTTGTGCTTCGATCTGCTGGTCGATGAAAAAGGTAAATCGCTGCTCGATCTGCCGCTCACCGAACGGCGCAAACGGCTGCAGGAGTTCTTTCGCGGCATGGCGAAAACGGAACGCATTCGCCTCTCCCCCGCCACCCTTGACCGGGCCCAGGCGGAGCGCTGGATGCGTGAACTCGGCCCTGCTGGCCTCGATGGCGTTATCGCTAAGCGGGCGGATGAACCGTATCACTCCGGCGATCGTGCCGGCATGGTGAAAATAAAACGCATTCGCACCGCCGATTGCGTGGTGGGAGGTTTTCGCTACTCCGAGAAGGGCGATCAGGTGGGCTCGCTGCTGCTCGGCCTCTATAACCAGAAAGGTCTGCTGGACCACGTCGGCTTCACTTCCAGCTTCACATCTGAGCAGCGCCAGGAACTGAAGAAGATCGTCGAGCCCCTGATTGCGCCTCCGGGTTTTACCGGCAAAGCCCCGGGTGGGCTAAGCCGCTGGAGCACCAGGCGTTCTATGGAATGGCAGCCCCTGAAATCGAAACTGGTGTGCGAAGTTCGCTACGACCACTTCTCCGGTGGCCGCTTTCGCCATGGAACCAAGTTCTTGCGCTGGCGTCCGGAAAAGAAGCCCCAATCCTGCACCTTCTCCCAGGTGCTGGGCAGCGCGAAGGGGAGCGAATTGCTGCCCCGGGCAGTGTGAAAAGAGGGGGAAATCAGGGGTTTTGAGCCCCAATCAGCTGCGAAAAATGGGCCCATTTTGCCGCTTGGCGGCAAAAGACGATCGCCGGGAAAACCCGAATTCGCCTCCAGAGCCCCCTTTTTTTACCCCTGTGGCAAGCCTTTTTGCCCAGATTTCAGGCTCTTTCGCTATTGCAGGGGCGTAAAGCTGACGCACTGCTGCGCGTTGGGCGGCGTGGTGCTCTTGGAGGCGTTCGCATCCCAGCGAATCACATTGTCCTCCGTGGAGCAGAACAGGCGCACGCCTGACTGATTGAAGCTGATAGGCGCGGCTCCGGCCACATAGGAGGTGTTGGCGCCGTTTACCGGATTGCCTCCAATCGCCGTGAAGGCATAGCCAGCCTTGGTGCCTCCGGCCAGGCTCTGGTCAATGAGGCAGGCGTTGGCGGGGGTGGGCACGCAGGGGTTAGCGCCACCCAGATTCGCCAGCTGCGCGGCGTATCCGTTATTGGGATAAGAGGTCTGGTAGGACAACTCCGCCTGGTTGATGGTGCGGATGGAAGAGACTGCCGATGCTTCATTGGCGGAAATCTTGGCCCGCAGCAGATTGGGAATGGCAATGGCCGCGATGATGAGAATAATGGCCACCACAATCATCAACTCGATGAGGGAAAACCCTTTGGTGCGCTTTGTTTTTTTCATGTAAATCAGTATTCCAAGTTGAAGAGTCGAAAGGCCGGGCCGAAACCCGCGTCCCGCGGCCATCCTGGGAGATGGTCGCACTATGCTTAGAGCAATCCTAGGGCCAGAACTGCCTGGCATAGACAGAACGGCGAGAACGCAACAATTTGCGCCTTAGCCGAAAAGTTCAGGCGGCAACCGATTTGCTGGCGACGCGGGTGGTGCGCAGGGCAGCGCTCAAAATCCCTTGGCTATCAGCGGAAAAGCACAGGTCGCTGGCCCCTACTCCCACCATGTCGGTCCACATCTCCTCGTCGGCCAGACGATGAGTGCAAACCAGGCTGACCGCGGGAAACTCACGGCGCAACCAGGCCACTTCCGAGCGCGGCACCATTTCCAGGTCGAGCACCACGACCTGCGCCCGATACTTGGGGATGGCCACCTTTGCCTCCTCCAAATTGCGGGCCAAGTAGATGAAATTAAAATGTTTTTGCATTGAACTCTGCAGGTTTTGAGCGACGCCCACGTCGCTCTGCAGGACGACTACGGTGAACGGCTGCATACTTCCCCCTGAGGTTCGACCGTCGCCACGCAACGGCTGCGTAAATACCGCGGAAGGGAACCCGCGGCAGGTTGTGGTCAAACGAGCATGATGAAAAGCGCGGCGACTACTTTCGCGCCTCCGCCTTCTCAGTCAGGGGCTCGAAGGGTTCGGCCTGTATTTTGCCGTTTTGTTTCAATAGGATCTCGACCTTGCCTTCAGCTTCCTCCAACTCCTTGCGGCAGGAGTTGGAAAGCTGCATACCTTCCTCAAAAAGCGCCAGAGACTTTTCCAGGGGGATTTCCCCCTTTTCCAGTTCACCCACAATTTTCTCCAGGCGCTGGAGGCATTCTTCGAACTTCGGCAAAGTATTCCCTCACGCCTATTCTAATGCACATCGCTGCAGCTTTTGCGCAGGAAATTTTAATTAAGGGTGGAGGGGAACATCCGTCATGGGACGCTGCCCTGGCAGGAACTGAGCAGGCTCAGCTCTGCATCTTGGCAACGGCCCCGCCCTGGCCGAGGGCCTCGAGGACATCCACGGCGGCGCTGTACTTGCCAAAGGGGGCGCTGATTTGGGCGCCCTGCACGAGATCGCGGATGGCGAGGAGCATTTCGCGGGCAATGGCCACACCTTCGTGGCGGGCGGCCTCGGCGCTGGCGGCCGCGCCCATGCGCTGGAAGATGGAATCGGGCACCGAGACGCGGAGCTCGTTCTTCATGAACTCGGCGTTGCGCACGCTGACCAGGGGCCAGATGCCGGCCACGACGGGAATCCGACAATGCTCGATGCGGCGCATAAAGGCCTCGAGCAGGCCAATATCGAAGACGGGCTGGGTGACGGCGTATTCGGCGCCGGCTTCCACCTTGTACTCAAAGCGGCGAATCTCCTCGTCCATGTTGGGCAAGCCGGGATTGGCGCCCACGCCAATCACGAAAGAGGTTCCCTGGCCGATGGGGTTGCCGCCGATATCGAGGCCGCGATTGAGATTGTGCACGATATTGACCAAGCCGATGGCATCGACGTCAAAGACGGCGGTGGCGTCGGGATAGTTGCCCAATTTGGGCGGATCTCCCGTAATGCAAATCAAATTGCGAATGCCGATGCTGGCGGCGCCCAGCAGATCGGACTGAATGCTGAGCACGTTGCGGTCGCGGCAGGTGTAGTGCAGCACGGCTTCGATGCCCACCTGCTGCTGGGTAAGGATGGAAAGCGCCTGGTTGCTCATGCGGGCGGAGGCGCGGGGACTATCAGGAATATTGACCGCATCCACGCCCACGGATTTGAGGAAGCGCGCGCCTTCCAGTTCTTTGGCGACATCCGTGCCTTTGGGCGGCACTACTTCCACCATGGTGACAAATTCGCGAGCGGCCAGCTTGGCGCCGATGCGCGATCGTTTCTGCAGCGGAACAGGTTCCTGTGCCGAGACCCGGGCAGCCACCGCGGCCACGGGAAAGCTGCTGGTGCGGTTGCGGGCCTTGCCCACCTGCAGGGCAGACTTCATGGCGCGAATGTGGTCGGGGGTGGTGCCGCAACAACCGCCGACCAGGCGCACGCCGGCGGCGACGAACTTGCGGGTGTAGCTGGCCATGTACTCAGGCGAGCAAAGATAGATGTTGCGGCCCTCGACGCTGCGCGGCATGCCGGCATTGGGCTGGGCAGCGAGAGGAAGCGTGGTCAGCTGGCGGACGCGCTCCATAGCGTCGAGCATGGCGACCGGTCCGACGCTGCAGTTGCAGCCCAACACATCCACGCCCCATTCCGCGATGTGGGCGGCGAAAGTATCGGGGCTGGAACCGTCGAGGCAATTGCCATCATCATCGATGGTGACCTGCGCAACCACGGGCAGCTGAGGTGCGGCTTCACGGGCGGCGAGGATGGCCTGATGCAACTCGTCGAGGTAGCCGAAGGTTTCCAGCATTAGCAGGTCAACCCCGCCTTCGGCCAAAGCCGCCATCTGCTGGGCGAAAAAGGAGCGCGCTTCCTCGCGCGAAGTCTTGCCCAGCGGTTCAATACGAATACCCAGCGGTCCGACGGAACCGGCGACGAAAGCGGCAAAGCTCTTGGCCTCTTCTCGGGCCAGGTGGGCACCGGCGACGTTGATCTCCTGCACCCGATTGGCGAAACCGTGGCGAGCCAGGCGCACGGAGTTGGCGCCGAAAGTGTTGGTTTCGATGATTTCGGCGCCAGCCTGCAGGTAGTCATGATGGACTTCGCGGATCATCTCCGGCTGGGAGCAGTTGAGTTCGTCGTAACAGCGGTTGATGAAAACCCCTTTAGAGTAGAGCAGGGTACCCATGGCGCCATCGCAGAGGATTGGTCCCTGCTGCAGCCGTGCGAGGAATTCAGAAGCCATGAGAAAGAGAATACAGGAAGAGAGGTGGGAGACGAAGCGGCGGCGTCCGAAATTCCCTGGAGCGGGAGTGACGAGCAAGAGAGGGCAGGCTGCGCTCGGGATGACAGGAGGTTTCGAAAAGCTCTCCCCTCAGCGGCTAAAGCCGATGTTTCTGCGAACCGAGGTGCGGCGCGGCTGAAGCCGCGCCCTT
>DATGIY010000693.1:0-4642 GCA_035295475.1 Terriglobales bacterium | reverse complement strand
CGCGTAATGGGCGCTGGGCCTCGCCCCTGTTTCTGTTCGGCGAGAGCTATGGCACGACGCGGGCCGCGGGACTGGCGGGTTATCTGGCGGAGCGCGGCATCTCTTTCAATGGCATTGTGCTGCTGTCCACGGCCATGGATTTCCAGACGCTGGAGTTCCAGAAAAACAACGATCTGCCTTACATCCTGATCATTCCCAGCTACACCATGATCGCGGCCTACCACCACAAGCTGGCGCCGGACCTGACGCAGGATCTGGCCAAGACGCGGGCGGAGGTGGAGCAGTGGGCTTCGACCACTTATGCGCAAGCGCTGGCCAAAGGCGACTCGCTCAGCCCGCAGGAGCGGCAGGCGGTTATTGACCAGATGGCGCGGTACACCGGTTTGAGCAAGGAGGTGATTGACGAAGCCGACATGCGCATCGACGTAGCCAAATTCACGCATTATCTGCTGATTGACCAGAAACTGAGGGTGGGACGACTGGATGGGCGTTTCACGGCACCTGATCCGCAGGGCCTGATGGATACGCCGTTCTACGATCCCGCGGAATCCGCGCTGCTTCCGCCTTTCACTTCCATGTTCAACAATTATGTGCGCAACGATCTAGGCTACAAGACCGACATGCCCTACTACGTTTTCGCCATGGGCGAAGGGCTGTGGAGGCAATGGAACTGGGGATCGGCGGTAAAGGGTTTTCCGGACACAGCGACGGCCCTGCGCGCGGCCATGGTGAAAGACCCGTACCTGAAGGTGATGGTGCTGGAAGGCTATTACGATCTGGCCACGCCCTATTACGCGGCCAACTACGTGATCGATCACCTCAATCTGCCCGCCAACTACCGCAAAAATATTTCCGTGCAGACGTATGACTCCGGCCACATGGCGTACATCAACGAGCAGTCGCTGGCCAAGATGAAGCAGGATGTGGTGAATTTCATGGATGCAGCCCTACCAGGGGCGCACTGAGCGATGGACATGAAGATCGCGGTATTTTCGGCAAGAAAATGGCGTGGAATCATTTTTGCGCTATGCCTGTCCATGTGGGGCATGCGACCGGTGGCGGCGCAGAATGTTCGCCTCTACGTGGACGACAGCGGCGGTAACGATATAGCTGTCGTGGACCTGGCCACCAGGAAGAAGATCGACGACATTGTCGTGGGGGAACGGCCGCACGGCCTGGCGGTGCAGGCGGATGGGCGGCGGCTGTTCACCACGATCGAGTCGAACAATACGCTGCGAATTATTGATACCGCGACTGACAAGATACTGGCCACGGTGCCGCTGACCGGGCGGCCCAACCAGTGCGCCGTGACGCCTGACGGGAAGTATGTGGTGATTCCGATTCGTGACGGCAACAGCGCCGACATTGTGGACGTGGGCCGGCGCAAGGTGGTGAAGGTGCTACCCATCAAAATGCCCCATAACGCGGTAGACGCCGGGAGCAATCGCTACGTGTTTGTGAGTTCCATGGGGTCGAATGAAGTCGATGAGATTGATCTGCGGCAGATGAGCTATGCGGCGCAAATACCCGTGGGCGGCGTGCCACGCCCTTATGTGGTCAGCCGGGATGGCCACACCATGTACGTGGCGCTGAGCTACCTGCACGGCTTCGCGATCGTGAATGTTCCGCAACGCAAAGTGATCAAGAAGTTTGAGATGCCGGCGCAGCATAGGCGGCCCGAAGAGCGCGCGTATGAGCCCAGCAATACGCTCACCCACGGCCTGGCGCTTAGCCCGGACGGCCGCGAGCTGTGGGTCACCAGCCTGCTCGACAATTGCCTGTACATTTACGACGTCAAGGCAGGAAAGATTACAGGCAGCGTGCCGGTGGGAGACGGACCGAACTGGGTGGCATTCTCACCCGATGGCAAGTACGTAGTGGTGAGCAATTCCGGCAGCGATGACGTTTCGATTATCGACGTCCAGTCAAGGCGCGAAGTGGCGCGGGTGAAGACCGGGAGAATTCCCAAGCGAGTGGTAATTGCCGAAGTGCAGTGAAAAACAGAGCGCTGCCTGGGGCCGCGATGTTGCGGTAGTGCGCGCGAGATCCCTCGGGCCTGAAGGCCCTCGGGATGACGCAGACCACAAGGCCTTCGGGATGACGCCGAACGATGCGCGAAGGGCGATCCTACGCCTTGGCGTATTTCAGCCACTTCATAATTTCGGGCAGAGTGGGTCGTTTGCCGTACATGAGCACGCCAACGCGATAAATGCGGGCGCACACCAGCAGCATGCCAGCGATGGTGCCGGCCAGCAGGGCCAGCGAAAGAACGATCTGCCAGGCCGGCGGCGGTTGCACGGCAATGCGCAAATAGAGCAAGACCGGAGAGAAGAAGGGAATCATCGAGGTCCAGACGGCTAGAGGGGCGTCTGGCGCGCGCATCACCGGGCCCATCAGGAAAACGGCAATGATCAAGGGCAGCACGATGATGAACTGCAACTGCTGCCCTTCCTGTTCCGTGGTGACGACTGCGCCGATGGCGGCATACACCGCGCTGTAGAGCAAATACCCCAGCAGAAACAGCAGCACGAAGGACGCCAGCGCCGCGGGCGAGATGCGAATCTCGCTCAGACTGGGATAGAACGCAAGCGAGGGCAGGGCTATCATTCCGGCCAGGACAATCCAGATGCCGATCTGGGTGAGGCCCACGGCGCCCACACCGAGAAGTTTTCCGGCCATCAGTTGGGTGGAGGTGGTGGAGGAGAGCAGGACCTCCATGATGCGGGTGTTCTTTTCTTCCAACACGGAACGCATCACCGATACGCCATAGAAGATGACCGCCACATAGAGCAGCATGACCATGGCGAAGACGGCGAAAAACATGGCTCTATCGTCGCTCTTGCCCGCCTTGCCATGCGACACGCGGACGGTTTCCACCTGCACCGGCTGAAGCAATTGATCTACCTGGTCGGACGCTACGCCGCGGGCGGCGAGTTGCTGGGCCACGAGGGCGCGGCCAATGCTGTCACTCAGCCAGGAACGTTCCGTCAGTCCGGCCATATTGCGGCCGGTGTAAACCACTTTTTTTGCCTGTACGGCGGCATCTGTGAGCCAGAGATAGCCGTCAATGGTTCCCGCCGCCAACCGGGAGCGCAGAGTCTCGTTCTCAGCGCTGTTGGGGTGAACGTCGAGATCGATGAGGTAACGCGCGGCGGAGCGCCTGTCCCGCGTAACCTGCTCGCCGGTGTCGTCATCGTCGGCGGACGATTTCGGGGAGAGGAGCTGTCCGCGCACTAATTCGCCGAACTGCTGGCTCGAGACTACCAGCACCAAATGCTCCGGCTTACCCGTGTTCATGGAAGCAAGCCGTACCGGCAAAACGAAGCCCAAGGCCATAATCGCGGGCAGCAGCAGGGTGAGCACAACAAAAGAACGAGTGCGCACCCGCTCCAGGTATTCCCGCCGAATGATGAGCCACACGTTACGCATGAGGTTGATTGACCGCGTCGATGAAGATTTCTTCCAGCGATGGCTCGACCAGTTCGAACTTGCTCAGGCGCGCCCGGGCGCTGGCCAGATGAAGCAGTTCCTGGGCGTCAGCGCCAGGCGCCAAGCGCGCTTCCACGTAATTGCCGTAATCGTTGAAGGATTCAATGAGACGCTTTTCGCGCAGAAAGGCGGAATCCCCGTCGTACTTGATCTGCACGTTGCGCTTGCCGTACCCGGCCTTGATACGGTTGAGGTCACCTTGTAGAACGCCACGTCCATGGTTAATCAGGCAGATGGAATCGCAGAGACGCTCGGCCTGGTCCATACGATGGGTGGACAGCAGAATCGTCTTGCCGGCTTTTTTCAGTTCCAGCAATGCATCCTTGAGTTCCACCGTGTTAGCGGGGTCAAGACCGGAGAAGGGCTCATCCATGATGATGAGGTCGGGCTCGTGCAGCAAGGCGCCAATGAACTGCACTTTTTGCTGCATGCCCTTGGAGAGCTCCTCGACTTTCTTGCCAGTCCACGAGGTGAGATCCAGGCGCTGGCACCAGCGCTGAGCACGAGCCGCGGCTTCGCCGCGCGCCAATCCTTTTAGTTCGGCGAGGAATACCAGGTGATCCAGCACTTTCATTTTGCGGTAAAGGCCGCGTTCTTCGGGGAGGTAGCCCATGCGCTGGATGTGAGAGCGCCGCAGGGGTTCACCGAAAACCAGAATCTGCCCGCCATCCGGCACGATGATGCCGATCAACATGCGCAAGGTGCTGGTCTTGCCCGCGCCATTCGGTCCGAGCAAGCCATAAATGGTTCCGGGCTCGATGCGCAGAGAGAGGGCGTCTACCGCGACAAAGTGGTCGTAGGTTTTACGAACATTGCTGAGCTCGATGGTGCTGGACCCACGCGCAATCACGGCAGGGGAGGACGTCATGGCACCGGTGCTGGACATGGGAGATAGGTCAGTAAATCACACATTCCAACGGCTTTCAAAAACAAAGCGGGAAGGGCAGGGCGCGAGCTTGCCGAGACGCGAGTTATGCGGTGTCGGCAGCCCGGCTCGGAAGTGGAACTTGGGCGCGAAGGCGTATCAGGAGGGCAATAACGCCGCCCACGGCCAGAGCTGCCCCGACCACCAGCAAGCCATCTTTAAACTCGCCCGTTTCCGTCCTGACCCCGCCGATGATGTAGGGGCCGAAGAAGCCGCCCAGATTGCCGA
>DATGIY010000692.1:0-11716 GCA_035295475.1 Terriglobales bacterium | reverse complement strand
CTGGCGCCGGATCGTGTGGGTGACGGGGCCCCGCCGTCCAGGCACTCACCGAAAAACTAGGGGAACGTTCCGTCTGTCCCTTAGTTTCAGGTTCAGTTTCCCCAACCCGCAAAGGGTGGGGTACCCCTGTTCCGGTTGTGGGATATACTGGCTCCGTTCAAGCGGAAGAAGTGGTCAACCCACCGGAAGATCGGACCGCTAAAGAAAATTGACCGCTAAATACGACGTGGGTGCCCATCCTTCGCGGTTTTTGCGAAGGGTGGGAGAGAAAAACAGTGGGTGCCCCATCCTTCGCGGTTTCTGCGAAAGGTCGGATAAGAAGCTGACGCGAAAGGTGGGCCACCAGCCAAGAGAATATTTGGATGATCCGATGCGCTTCCATTGTGCTTGCGGGCATGTTTCTGCTGGTGACTCTCGCCTGTGATGAAACCAAGAGTCCAGCGTCGAATCCGATTTCCAAGCCGCAAGTTGAGCAGAACCTACCTATCACGCTCGGTGGGTTTATCCAGAACGGTCCAGAAGGTCAACTCTTGGACGGTCAATGCAGACCGAACCTGACGCGGGACGTTTTGCAATGCGACATTCACAACGGACTCGTACCGTGGAACATCACGGAAATAACGCTTCAAATCATCCGCACTGGTGATGCAGAGAATGAGCATCACTATTATCGTGAGCGTCTGTCCATCGCTTCTCTGCAAACGGAAACTGTGACTATCAAGCTCGGAATGCAACTACCTGCCGACACGCGGCTCTCATTTCGTGGCGGACAAACAAGCACCATGAGTCATTGGCAGTGGCTGATAGTCGGAGCGAAGGGAATAGCAATTGCGAAATAAGCACTATTCCAGTCGTTAGCGTGGGTGCATTTGTAGGTCCAGTACAGGAGGGATGAATTGGACGCAATGTATATGGGTGAGAAAAAGATCAAAGCGCAAGTAGGCGATGTGGTGATGGGTCCGGGCAATGTGCGCGGTATCGTCATCAATGTGGAGGGAACGTTCGTCAACGTCTTGGCCATTGGAACCAGCAGGGAAACTGGGGACACGTTCGTTTTGCCACAGCGGCGTGTTGACAAAATCCTGGCGAGTCAGTGCGTGTATATGGAGAAACAGACATTGAACCTGTAGCGTTGAGTGTGGTCCATTCGTGATCCGTTCATGTACTAAGATCGATTTACAATTCGTCTGCAGCTCTTCCAGGCTGGTATAGAGCCTTCTTGCGAAATGTCTGCCCGACATTGACCAGCGTTTCTGCCGACTTGTAAACTCAATCCTTATCCCTGACAGGGCTGCGGTGGTGGTGTGTGGGTGTGCCGCCATGCCCTGAAATCACAATGCCTCACGAACTTCCCAAGGCGTACGACCCGAGCGCGATTGAGGCGCGCTGGGCCGAGTACTGGGTGCGGGAAAAACTTTTCGCCGCGCCCACGCCGTCGCCCGGTTCGCCGGAGTCGCAGCAGCCTGTCTTCACTCTGCTCCTTCCCCCGCCCAACGTTACCGGGCGCCTGCACATGGGCCACATGCTCAACCAGACGCAGATGGACATCATCGTGCGCTGGCATCGCATGCGCGGCTTTCTCACCCTGTGGCTGCCGGGCACCGACCACGCCGGCATCGCCACGCAAATGATGGTGGAGCGCCAGCTGGCCAAGGAAGGCAAGAACCGCCGCGGGCTGGGCCGCGAAGCCTTCGTCGAGCGCGTGTGGGAATGGCGACGGGAGTATGGCGGCGCCATCCTTGGCCAGATGAAGCGCCTGGGCGCCTCGGTGGACTGGAGCCGCGAGTACTTCACCATGGACGAGAACCTTTCGCGCGCGGTGCGCGAGGTGTTTGTCCGGCTCTACGAAGAGGGCCTGATCTACCGCGGCAAGTACATCGTGAACTGGTGCCCGCGCTGCGGCACCGCCATCTCCGACCTGGAGGTGAAGCACCAGGAGACTCCAGGCAAGCTCTATGAAATCCGCTATCCGGTGTCGGGGTCGAAGAAGGAATTCATCACCGTGGCTACCACGCGTCCGGAGACCATGCTGGGCGATACGGCCGTCGCGGTTAATGGGGCCGACCAGCGCTACCAGCATCTGCACGGCAAGAAGCTGCTGCTGCCGCTGATGGACCGCGAGATTCCCATCATTCTCGACGAGCTGGCCAATCCTGAGTTCGGTACCGGCGCGGTCAAGGTCACGCCGGCGCACGATGCCAACGACTTTCAGGCCGGGCTGCGCCACAACCTGCCGCAGATCGTCGTCATGGACGAGCGTGGCTTCATGAATGAAAACGCCGGCGCCTATGCCGGCCTGGAGCGCTTTGAGGCGCGCGAAGCGGTGCTGCAGGATTTGCGCTCGCAGGGGCTGCTGGCCGGGGAAAAAGATTACGTCGTGCCCATCGGCAAGTGCGACCGCTGCCGGACGATTGTGGAGCCTCGGCTCTCCACCCAGTGGTTCATGGCGATGACCAAGCCGGGGCGCGACGGCTCGCCCAGCCTGGCGCAGCGCGCTGGCGACGCGGTCAAGTCCGGCGAGATTCGCTTCACGCCGGAGAACAACACCCGCATCTTCCTGCAGTGGATGGAAAACATCTACGACTGGTGCATCTCGCGCCAGCTGTGGTGGGGGCATCGCATTCCCGCGTGGTACTGCGGGAACGCCAAGTGTGGGGAGATTGTGGTGGCGCGGGAGACGCCCGCCAAGTGTCCCCAGTGCGGCGGGCGCCTGGAGCAGGATACCGACGTGCTCGACACCTGGTTCTCCTCCGGCCTGTTGCCCTTCACGACGCTGGGCTGGCCGGAGAACACCCGCGACCTGGATGTTTTTTATCCCAACTGGCTGATGATTACCGGCGGCGACATCCTGTTTTTCTGGGTGGCGCGCATGATCATGTTTGGCTGCCACTTCATGCACGGGCATGAGCAGGACCGGGGGATCAAGCAGGCGAGCGGGTTCGCGGCGCGCAAGGACGACAGCGTGCCCTTTCGCGAAGTCTACATTCATGCCCTGGTGCGCGACGCCGAGCGGCAGAAAATGTCGAAGACCAAGGGCAACGTGCTCGATCCGATCGAGGTCATCGAGCAGTACGGCACCGACGCCACGCGGTTTACGCTGGCGGCCATGGCTTCGCCGGGCACGGATATTGCCTTCAATCCCAAGCGCACCGAGGGCTACCGCGCTTTTGCCAACAAGATCTGGAACGCTGCCCGTTTCATTTTCATGAACGTGGACCGGGCGCAGCAGGCGGGCGTGTGGTCGCTGAAGGATTTTCAAAATTCCGCGGGCGAGCGCGCCCGTGGCGTTTCCGGATTCCAGCCGTCCAACCTGGAAGATCGCTGGATTCTTTCGCGTTTCAATGCGGTGGCTGCGGAGGTGCACAGCGCGCTGGAAACTTACCGCTTCGATGAAGCCGCCAATCGTGTCTACGACTTCTTCTGGGGCGAGTTTTGCGACTGGTATGTGGAGCTGATGAAGCCGCGCCTGGCGGGCGAGAGCGGCGACAATGCCGCCACCCGCGTCGCTTTCGGCAACATTGTGCGTGTATTCGAAGGGGCGCTGCGCCTGCTGCATCCGTTCATGCCGTTTATCACCGAGGAAATCTGGCAGGCGATTTACGATGGCAAGCCGCCGGCCAAGTCTATTGCGCTGGTGGAATATCCGGCCGCCGATCCCGGCCAGCGCGACCTGGACGCGGAAACCGAGATGGCCATCCTGCAGGACTTGATCGTCAGCGTGCGCAATCTGCGCGCCGAATTGGAGGTGGAGACGCGGCAGCGCGTTCCCATTCAGATCCACGCTGTCGACGGCGTGCGCCAGATGATTGAGCACAACCGGGGCGCGGTGGAGCGCCTGGCCACGGTGGAGGGCCTGGAATTCGTCGAGACCTCGCTCGCCAAGGCGGGTGGGGTGCGGACTACTTCGCGCTTTGAAGTGCGCGTCGTGTTCGAAAAGAAAATTGACATCGGCGCCGAGCGCGCACGCCTGCAGAAAGAGCTGGAAGGCCTGGAGCGGGAAATGGAGAACAAGCGCCGCCAGCTGGGGAATGAATCCTTCCTGCAGAAGGCGCCGCCGCATGTGGTTGAGGGCCTGCGCAAGCGCCTGGCGGAGCTAGAGGTCCTGCGGGAGAAGGCCAGCACGGCGCTGCACGCCTTGGGATGATTTCACCGCCGAGACGCCGAGTGGCCGCTGCCAATTCGTTTTCACCGCCGAGACGCAAAGGTCGCCGAGGAAACCGATGATTTATTATTTCTGGGCATTCTCGGCGTCTCTGCGGTAGAGGGTTTTCGTTTCACTGACCACTGACAACTGGCAACTGCCTTGGACTGGACTAGCCGACGCATAACCGCCGTGATTCAGAACGCGCTGCTCGAGGACCGGGCAACGCGCGATGCGACCACCTACGCCGCCATCGATCCCCACCAGCTGGCGGCGGCCACGATCCTCGCCAAACAGGACTGCGTGCTGGCCGGACTGGGCGCTGCCAGCCGTATTCTGGAAATTTTTGCCGACCTCGATGGCACTGTAACCTCGCATCCCGATGTGACCAGCCACCCGGAAATGTTCGACGGGGTGCGCCTGCATCGCGGCCAGCCGGTGGCGGTCATTCGCCATAACGCGCGCGTGATCCTTTCTTGTGAGCGCGTGATCCTCAACTTTATGCAACGCCTGAGCGGCATCGCTACCCTGACGCGCAAATTTGTGGATGCGGTGGCAGGCACCAAGGCGCGTATTCTGGATACGCGGAAAACCATTCCCGGTCTGCGCGCCCTCGACAAATACGCGGTGCGCTGTGGCGGCGGCATGAACCACCGGCTTGATCTCTCCGATGGCGTGCTCATCAAGAACAATCACATCGCGCTGGCGGGTGGCATTGCGCCGGCGCTGGAACGCGCCTTGCGCAATCGTCGCGGCGAGCAGCCGGTAGAGATCGAGGTCCGCTCCCTGACTGAGCTCGAGGAAGCGCTGCAACATGGCGCTGAAGCCATTCTGCTCGACAACATGCCGGTGGAGGATGTTCGCCGCGCCGTGGAGCGTGTGGCCCAGCACACCCGGCGCATGAATCTGGAGTGTTCCGGCGGCATTACGTTGGAAAATATCCGCGCTTATGCCGAAACTGGAGTGGATTTCATTTCCGTGGGTCAGCTTACTCACTCCGCTCCTGCCGTGGACATGAGTTTGCGGGTGGTCCCAGCATAGTGGCCTGGGACAGCTGCCCTGGCCTGTCCTAGGCGAGTCTCCGAGAAGAACTTCCTCGCGGCAGATGAGCGCCATGACGCGGATCAATTCCTTTCAAAATCAGTGCTAGTCCGCATTAATCCGCGGCGGGAAAGAACTGCGATTTTGGTGGTCAGCAATATATTTTTGACTTCCGTGCCGGCTCCTTGATAATTGGCGCATAGCCGCATCGAGCAAAATTCGCACTCCTCGTGAGGGAGTGGTTCACGCGCCCACAGATGCGCGGCTGAGCCGCATTGTGCGTCTTCTGATGGATCACGCCACTGTCGTAATCAGCGGCACGAAGATGGCTCAGGAGATCGGCACCACGCGTTCCGAAGTGTGGCGCCTGGTACAGCAGCTGCGCGGACTGGGCGTGGATATCGCCGGCCATTCCGCCACCGGCTACCAGCTCCGCCAGGTTCCCGATCTGTTGCTGGCCGAGATTCTGGCGCCCCTGCTCCAGGGCACAATTTTCGGCAGCCATATCCATCACTACTTCAAGATCGGATCTACCAATGTCGCCGCCATGGAGGCGGCCGCCGCCGGCGCGCCCGAAGGCAGCGTCTTTGTAGCTGAGGAACAGGTGGCGGGGCGGGGGCGCGGTAAACACGGCTGGCACTCGGCCCGTTCACAGGGAGTCTATTGCTCGGTGCTATTGCGTCCTCAGCTTTCGCCGGCTGACGTGCTGATCCTCACGTTGGCGGCGGGGTTGGCAGCGCGCTCAGCCGTGGAACACCTGCTGGCACGTGCCCAGGAAAGCGGACGAAAACCGGGCAAGCCTCCGCGTCTCGACCTGCGCTGGCCCAATGACCTGCTGCTCAACGGCAAAAAATTCGCCGGCATCCTTGCCGAACTGACCGCGGAAGCTACGCGCGTGCGTTATCTGGTTGTGGGCATCGGCATCAACGTGAACCAGTCCAGTTTCCCCGCTGACCTCCGGGATATTGCTACTTCCATGCGTCTTGAGACCGGCACTTGCTGGTCACGCGTCGAACTGCTGGCGGCTTTGCTAAAATCGCTCGACCGCGAGTACCACGGTCTGCTCAAACCCGGTGCGGGCGGTCGCGAATCCGTGCTGCGGCGCTTTCAGGAGCATTCGTCATACGCTTGTGACCGCCGCGTGCATGTGGAGGAAGATGGTGGTTATGAGGGCGTGACCGCCGGCCTGGATGGACGCGGCTTCTTGCAGGTGGAAACGGGTAAAGGCCTGCGCACCGTGCTTTCCGGCGGCGTGAGGGCGGTAGACTAATGTACCGAGTACCGGGTACCGAGTACCCAGTCCGAGGCACAGGAAACGAAGTACGAGGTACTCGGAAGCTGTCTCGTGAATCGGCTTTGAAAGGGCGCGGCTTCAGCCGCGCCGTCCAGGGCTGCACGAATCTTTGGGCTTTAGCCCCTGAGGTCCCCGCGGTCTAATATCAATCGTTACTAGGTGGCTTTTCAGAACTTACTCGCAACTCGGTACTCGCAACTCGGTACTGACATGCTTTTTGTTCTCGATGTCGGCAATACCAACACGGTGCTGGGAGTCTTCGCCCGCAGCGCGGCTAAGGACGGCGAATCGCCGAAGTACGAGCGCCTGGTAGCCCACTGGCGCGTGGCCACTAACTGGACGCAGACGGTGGATGAATACGGGGTGCTCTTCCGCAACCTGTTCGCCGCCGCGGAGGTTGAGCCCAAAGCTATTCAGGGTATCGTAATCGCCTCGGTCGTTCCTTCCATGAACAGCACGCTGCTTGAGGTTTCGGAACGTTATTTCCGCACCAAGCCCCTGTTTCTGGAACCGGGCGTACGCACCGGCATGCCAGTGCAGTATGAGAACCCCGCCGAAGTTGGCGCCGATCGCATAGCCAACGGCGTCGCGGCGCTCGAGAAGTACGGTGGTCCCTGCGTGGTGGTGGACTTAGGAACGGCAACCACTTTTGACGTGGTCTCAGCGAAGGGCGAATACCTGGGAGGTGTGATCTGCCCAGGAATTGGCATCTCGGCGGAGGCGCTGTTCTCGCGTACCGCTCGTCTGCCGCGCATCGACATTCGCAAACCAGAGCGCGTCATCGGCACGAACACCGTGGGCAGCATTCAGTCGGGCTTATACTACGGCTACCTCGCGCTGGTGGATGGCATCATCGAGTTGCTGCTGCAGGAACTGGGGAAAGAAACCAAGGTGATAGCCACGGGTGGTCTGGCCAACTTGATTGGCAGCGGCTCTCGCTACATCAGCAAAGTGGATGACCTGCTTACTCTGGAAGGTTTGCGCATTATCTGGGAGCGCAACGCCGCCCAGAAGCCAGGGCGCGAGGCTCCCGGCAAGTCTGCTGCGGGGGCGGGGAAGCCCCGTCGCTGACACTTCACGGAAACGGTCTCGTGGAAAACTATTTCAACTATTTCACCGAGATCGAAGAGCACTTTCATCGCCGCCGGGGCTCCACTCTGCTGCTTTCCACCCTGGATTGGGCTCTGATTGAAACCTGGAAAGATGCGGGCCTGCCGCTCGAAGCCGTGCTGCGCGGCATCGACGCCACTTTCGACCGTTACGAGAATCGTCCTTCAGGCTCACGCAAGATCAACAGCCTGGCTTATTGCGCGCAGGAGGTGCTGGCGGCCGCGGAGGAGATGAAGGAGGCGGCGGTGGGCGCGCCACGCGAAGCGCGTGATCCTGCCGGGCTGAGCACAGCGGACATCGGCATTTTTCTGATGCGCAACGCCGACCTGCTGGCAAGACTTGTGGGGAACACCTCACCCGAGGCTACCGGTCCGCGGACGTCATCCCCGGCCTCCCCGCTGCCGGCTTCGGCGTGTCCCGTGGTAGAGGATGCCGTACGCTCTCTACGCGCGCTGGCTTCCACTTTGGAAAGTTCCAAGCCCCCGCTGGAGGATTTGGAACGCCGGCTGACAGTAATCGAGGAAAAGCTCTTCGCAGTGCTGCTCGCGTCCATTGCCGACGACCAACTTGTGACCGTCCGCGCGCAAGCTGATCGCGAACTGGCGCCCTACCGCCGTAAAATGCCCGGCGCACAGATCGAGCAATTACACAGGCAGTTCGTGCACAAGCGGCTGATGGAGCAATACGGGGTACCGCGTCTGAGCTTGTTCTACATGTAGATGTCATCCCCTATCTCGACCAGCCCGGCTTGCGATTGACGATTGAAAAAATCGGCATCTAATCCGTCAAAAACAGTCTCAAGTTCACGCTCCAATTACAATCATCGCTTGGACCTGACCATCGAAAAACTGGTTTATGGTGGAGATGGGCTGGCGCGATTGCCCGCCGATGAACGCGGGCGCCACAAAGCCGTTTTTGTCCCTTTTGTCCTGGAAGGCGAGCAGGTAGATGCCACGCTGGTGCAGCAGAAATCGGAATTCGCCCGCGCCCGCTTGCGCGGCCTGCTCCATCCTTCGCCGTCGCGAGTGCAGCCTCCCTGTCCATATTTCCAGCGCTGCGGGGGCTGCCAGTATCAGCATGCCGCCTACGAGCATCAACTGGAGATTAAGGTTGCCATCCTGAAAGAGAGTCTCGCCCGCATCGCCAAACTGCAGCTTCAATCGGAACTGCAGGTACATCCGTCGCCACCTTGGAATTATCGCAACCGCACTCGCATGCGTTTGCAGCAGCAGCCGTTTGCGTTGGGCTACTATCGATTTGGTTCACACACCCTGCTGCCGGTTGAGGAATGCCCTATTAGTTCGCCTTTGATCAACCGCGCCATTGCCTTGATTTGGAATTTGGGACGTGCTGGGCAGGTTCCAGATGGCATCGCCGAGATCGAATTCTTTGCCAATGCGGACGAGAAGGAACTGCTGGTCGAGTTGTACCCCCCCGCGGCACCTGCCGGCGTGGCCTGGTTTGAGGAATTTGCGGGTGCGCTCACTCAGGCGCTTCCCGAAATTGTCGGTGTAACCTTTTTTTCAGGAGAGGGAGCCGAACACGAATCCCGCGAATATGGCGGCGGAAGTGTCAATCACGGCCGCGGACATCTCTTCTACCACGCCGACAATCGTGATTACCGTGTCAGCGCGGGCGCTTTCTTCCAGGTCAACCGCCATCTGACGGGGGAACTTGTCAGAATTGTCACGCAAGGTCGCCAGGGCGCTACGGCGCTCGATCTTTATGCGGGAGTAGGGCTGTTCACGGTACCTCTGGCGAGTCAGTTCGAAAGCGTAATTGCGGTCGAATCGTCACAGATTTCATTCTTCGACCTGCAGTACAATTCGCCTGAAAACGTACAGGCGGTGCTCACCACCACCGAGCAATTCCTGCAGAGCTTCACCGCTGCCCCCGACTTGGTTGTGGTGGATCCGCCGCGTGGCGGGCTGGGCGAAGCCGTCGCGCAACTCCTGGGGCGGCTGCAGGCGCCGCGCCTCACTTACGTCTCCTGCGATCCCGCCACCTTGGCGCGCGATCTCCGCCTTCTTACCGCCGCTGGTTACAGCATTGAGCAGGCGCACCTGGTGGATCTGTTTCCACAAACCTTCCACCTGGAAAGCGTATTGCACCTCATACGGCAATAGTCAGGAGCCGCGCGGCCGTGAGTGCGGCAGCAAAAGTCGCGTTCCGCGAACAGCACGCTGCCCCTGCGCCCCAATCCGTCCTGCCCGCGCGTGGCGCGATTCCGCGCGCGCAGCCATTTTTCCCTCGTCAGCCGCTGTTTTATTTCGCTCTGAGTTTCGCCGCAGGAATTCTCCTCGGCGCCCGGCTGTGGCGTCCTCCCACGTGGTGGATTGTAAGCGCCGGCGCATTTATGGCGGCTGCCGGCTACTTGGCTTGGCGCCGAACTCGCTGCGCATTCGTGGTCGGTTGCGGCACACTGACTTTGCTGGGGGCTCTTGCCGTTCAGACCCGCGGCCCAAATCCGGTGAACAACGAAATCTTGCGCTTCGCTGATGGCGCTGATGTCGGGCTCACAGTGCACGTCACTCGCGATGGCTTACGTCGCGAAGGAGGATTCGCGGGCGACCGTCAGCTCCTGGAAGTGGAAACCGAGCAGGTACAGGACGGCACTTATAGCGCGGATCTGCATGCCAAGCTTCGCCTCAGTCTGTATGCCCGTCCAGAACCTGGGAACGAGGCGAAAAGGACCGCGAGCATGCCGCTTTATACCTATGGACAACGCTTGCGTTTGCTCGCCAGGCTTCGTCCGCCCCGCAATTTCGGCAATCCCGGCGCCTTCGACTATCGTGATTATCTCGCTCAGCGCGGTATCGCCGCGCTCGCTTCCGCCAATCAGGCGAGTGTTACCGTGCTGCCTGGATTCGCCGGCAGCCGCGCCGACAACTGGCGGAACCGGCTGCGGCGCAGCGTGCTGGACAAGATCCACGCTCTTTGGCCGCCGCAACAAGCCGCCCTGATGGACGCCATGGTAGTGGGAGAGGACGCGTTCATTGATCGTGACACGCGGGTGAATTTTCAGCGTTCCGGCACCTATCACGTACTGGTGGTTTCCGGCATGAACCTGGGAATTCTGGCTTTCGTGCTCTTCTGGGTGCTGCGGCGGCTGAGGATAGGCGAGATCTGGGCCAGCGTAGCCACCGCACTGCTGGGCTTCGGGTATGCCTACCTGTGTGATTGGGGCGCTCCCATCGTGCGCGCCGCGTTGATGTTGCTCCTCTATCTTGTAACAAGGTTCTTTTATCGCGAGCGCGCGCCGGTAAATGCGGTAAGCGGTGCGGCTCTGGGCATTCTTGTCCTCGACCCTCATGCCCTGATGGATCCAAGTTTTCAATTGACGTTTCTTTCCGTGCTGACCATCGCGGGAATTGGAATACCTGTTATCGAACGAACCTCGCAGCCCTATCGTCGTGCACTGCGGTTGCTGAATGCGGCGGCCTACGATCTCTCCTTCTCTCCCCGGCTGGCGCAGTTCCGGCTCGACGTGAGAATGATTGCTGGCCGCCTGCGCCGTTTTGTCGGAAATCGCCTCAGCAGTTGGTTGTTGGCTGGCGGGCTGAGCTTTCTCTTGAGTGTGTACGAGGTCCTGCTTATCTCCGCTCTCATGCAGATTGCGTTAGCTCTGCCCATGGCCTGGTATTTTCACCGCGCTACCACCCTCGCTTTGCCCGCCAATGCCCTGGTCATTCCGCTTACGGAAATACTGATGCCCGCCGCCGCTTTAGCCGTGTCCGTAAGTTTCATCTGGTTGCCGTTGGCCAGGTTGCCGGCCTGGATCGCTGGCCTGGCCCTGCAGGGCATTACGGGAACAATTCACTTTCTGGGCCAGATGCGTTTTGCTGATCTGCGTGTGCCAACGCCGGCGCTCCATGCGGCCCTAATGGCGAGTTTGGCATTGGCCATGGCCCTGGCTGCAGCCCGGCGGCGTGCCCGTCTTGCCGTTGCAAGCATATCGGTCCTGCTAGCGACTGCGCTCTGGATTACCCTGGTCCCCCCTCAGCCTAGTGTGCGCCACGGCGTTATGGAGGTGACGGCCATTGATGTCGGCCAGGGCGACTCCACGCTGGTGATCTCCCCCGAGGGTAAAACCCTACTGATTGACGGCGGCGGTCCATTTGGACCATGGC
>DATGIY010000691.1:0-3737 GCA_035295475.1 Terriglobales bacterium | reverse complement strand
GGCGAGTGGCTGAAGGAAATCGATCCCCAAACCGGAAAGCCGGCGGTACGCAATCCGTATTATCCCAGCAAAGTCGCAAAAAACGCCGCCCGCGATCCCAACGATGAGAATTCCTCCTATCAGGACGCCAGCGTCCAGGGCCTGCAGGCGCGAGGCGTGAAGTTCCTCAGCTGCCACACCGCACTGGAAGAGCAGGCGCGCGCGCTGGTGCATCAGTGGAAGCTCTCGCAGTCGCCGGAAGAAATCGTGAAGGATATGCTGGCTCACGTGCACGAGGGAGTGCTGGTGGTAGCGTCCATGGTGGCCAGCATGGTATTGCTGCAGTCGGAAGGCCACTACACCTACATCAAGGTATAGACGATTCGGCAGGGGGACGAGAAGGCAATGAAAGCGTGTCGCCGGTGGGTCTGGTTGGCGCTGCTGTGCATGCTTCCGGGTACTGTCTGGGCGCAGCAATCTCCCCCCTGGAGCCAGGGCAAGAACAATCCCGCGGCGGACAAAGGATACGTGTTTCAGGTCGAGGACGTGGACAACGTTCCCGACCTGCACGGCAATCCGGCTGGGGCCCAGCTCGTACTCTTCATCGGCGGCAATCAATTCATGGTTCTGCCCGAGCTCATCGAGGGATTCGAGCGGCAACATCCCGAGCTGCGCGGGCGCATCTTCTATGAGACGCTGCCGCCCGGAATCCTGCGCCGGCAGATGGAACACAACGGCATTCTCACGCTCGGGAACCTGACCCTGCAGGCGCACGCCGATGTCTACGAAGCGGGAGCGCGGGTTTTGGCGGAAATGGAACAGCAGGGTAAGGTGGAAAAGCCGGTGCACTATGCCAGCAATCAGCTGGAAATCATGGTGCACGCCGGGAATCCCCGCGGCATCCGCTCGTTGCGCGACCTGGGACGCGACGACCTCCGGCTTTCCATGCCCAATCCAGAATGGGAGGGCGTGGCGCGCCAGATCGAGGCTTCGCTGCGCAGAAACGGCGGCGACGATCTGGCTCGCAAGGTGATGGACACCAAGGTCAAAAACGGAACTACGCTTCTAACCCACATTCATCATCGCCAGACCCCAATGCGCATTCTGCAAGGGAAATCCGACGCCGGCGTGACCTGGTCGTCGGAGGTGCGGTTCCAGGAACAAATTGGTAATCCGATCAGCGGGGTAGTGATTCCCGCCAAGGAAAACACCACCGCCATCTATGCCGCGGCTGTCGTGCGCAACGCCGCGCATGCGGCGGCGGCCCGAGCTTGGGTTACCTACCTGCTCTCAAAAGAAGCGCAGGCGGCCTACGCCAAATACGGATTTGGGCCGGCAAACGCAGATGGAGCACAGCCGTGAGGTGGCGACCTCTTCTGCTGAACGCGGGCGTCGCTGCCACGGTTCTGCTTCTTGTCGTACTCAGCGTGTTCAGCCAATCGCCAGCGCCTGCCACGACGCAGGCGAAGCGGGCGGAGAAGCGAGCGGTGCCTGTTCTGCCCACATCTCCTATTCCCGCCGGCCCGGCCGGCGCCAGCATTCGCCGGGGGCAGAACATTTTTGATTACACGCCGCGCTATGCCGCGCGCTATGTCGGCAATCGCATGAACTGCGCCGACTGCCACCTGCAGAGCGGCCGCGCACCCTATTCCGGTCCCATGGTCGGGCTGACGCACATTTATCCCACCTATAACGATCGCGCCGGGCAGGTGATCAGCCTGGCGCGGCGCATTCAGCAGTGTTTCGTGCGCAGCGAAAACGGGCGTCCGCCGGCGCCCGAGAGCAAGGAGATGCAGGCCCTGCTGGCCTACATCGGCTGGCTGTCGCGCGACCACCCGAAGGGAAGCTCCTATCCCGGCCAGGGACTGGTAGACCTGCCGCAACTACATGGCGATCGGGGACGGGGCGCCACGATTTACGGCAAGCAATGCGCCGTCTGCCACGGCGCGGACGGCGCGGGAGTTCCGCCGGTGCTGCCTCCGTTGTGGGGACCGAATTCCTTTAATGATGGAGCAGGAATGAGCACGGTGGAAGCCATGGCGGCATTTGTCCAGTACAACATGCCGCAAGACGCGCCCGGCACGCTCAGCGCGCAACAGGCGTACGACGTGGCCGCGTATGTGAACAGCAAGCCGCGGCCAAAGATGAACCCCGCGTATGAGAAGTACTGAGCTTCACAATCCAACATAGAGCGGCACGATTCTGAATCTCTCACCTGCCGGGGGAGCGTGGTCCGAAAACGTCCAGCTTACAGTTTCCGACCAGGTATGATGGCCGGGGAAGCTATGAAACTCGCTTTGCGGGTCTGTTCGCGAGCCAGGTTGTCGCGCGATGCGCGCTTCGATGGCAAGTTCTTCATCGCCGTCCTCACCAGCCGGGTGTATTGCCGCCCCATTTGTCCAGCTCCCACGGCGAAGGAAAAAAACGTTCGCTACTATCCCACCGCAGCCGCGGCCGCGGAAGCCGGCTTTCGTCCTTCCCTGCGCTGCCGCCCAGAATGCTCGCCGGGAACGCCGGCGTGGCTGGGCACACCGAACACGGTGCTGCGAGCCTTGCGACTGATCGACGAAAGTGGATTGGCAGATGGCGGTGTGGAACGGCTGGCAGAACGGTTGGGAGTTGGCTCCCGCCATCTGCGCCGGCTGTTCCTGCGTCACCTGGGAGCGACGCCCAGCGCCGTGGCCCAGACACGACGCCTGCATTTCGCCAAAAAGCTGATTGATGAAACCAGGGTGCCGATGAATCAGATCGCCCTGGCTGCCGGTTTCGGCTGCGTGCGACGGTTCAATGCCGCTATCCGCAAGGTTTACCACCGCACCCCCACCCACATTCGGCGCCTGGCCCGGCCCAGCACCGGTCAGCCAGAAGACCAATATCTTCTTCGTTTGCCCTTCCGTCCGCCTTTTGACTGGGCAGCACTGCTCGCGTTCCTGGCTCCTCGGGCTACTCCCGGGGTGGAAGCGGTGGGTGAGGGCAAGTATCGGCGTTCCATTTCCCTTCACGGCAGCGAAGGATGGCTGGAAGTCTCTTTAGATGAGGCTCCGCACACGCTTCTGGTTCGCGTGCAGTTCGGCGACCCACAATCACTTTTCCTGATTGTCGAACATGTCCGGGCCATGTTCGATTTGAATGCCGATTGGATCGCCATTCACCGGACACTCAAAACGGACCCACTGCTGCGGCCTGTGGTGAGGGATTCTCCGGGACTGCGCGTGCCGGGCTGTTGGAACGGATTTGAGCTGGCAGTACGCGCCATATTGGGACAGCAGGTGACGGTCAAAGGGGCAACCGCTCTGGCTGGCAGACTGGTACAAGCTTATGGTAAGCCGATCTCGGGGATGGGGAATTTGACACATCAGTTTCCCACGCCTGAAGTCCTGGCCGAGGCCAATGTTTGCAGTATCGGACTGCCGCGAGCGCGCGGCGAAACCATTCGCGCTTTGGCGCGCGCTGTGCACGACGGGCACCTCAAATTTGAGGGCGTCGTCGATTGCGAGGAATTCCTGGCCCGGCTGTGCGAAATTCCCGGCATCGGGAGGTGGACGGCGCAATATGTCGCGATGCGAGCCCTGGGGGAACCCGACGCTTTCCCCAGCGGAGACATCGGTCTGCTGCGCGCGACCGGTGTGACCAGCAGCCGAGCTCTGGAGCAGCGCGCCGAGGTGTGGCGACCCTGGCGAGCCTATGCGGCCATGTATCTGTGGAGTGTTTGCGCTAACCGGCGTTTGCCCACGGCAAAATGCGCGCCCCGCGAAGCT
>DATGIY010000690.1:0-2317 GCA_035295475.1 Terriglobales bacterium | reverse complement strand
TGCTCCTTCTGCTGTTCTACAGTTTCCAGCCCAAGGTGAACGTCGGCACGGACATTGTGCATGCGGTCATCCTGACAGGAGTCACCGGCTTCATGCACTTCCGGCTGGGTAACGTCGATCCCAAGCTGGTGTTGTCGCTGTTGATCGGCTCGATTCCCGGTGGGCTGCTGGGCTCGCACCTGGCAACCCGCGTTCCGATGCTGTGGTTGCGACGCCTTCTGTGTACTTTGCTGCTGATTACCGGAGCCCGCATGTTGTGGGCGTGATCCTTTCAAGATGAATCAGGAATACATGACTTCTGCATACGCCGACATTCTTCAGCGCATCGAGAAAGCTCTCGAAGCGGCACGCGTGGTTTTCGCCCGCTTTACTCCCGGCGCTGTTGCGACGGAATACAAAGCCGGGCACGATCCGGTCACGGAGGCAGATCGCGCCGTCGACGCGGTGCTGCGCGAGAATCTACTCCGCGAGGGCGAAGGATGGCTCTCCGAGGAAACCGCAGATAATCCTTCGCGCCTGGATAAAGACCGGGTGTGGATTGTCGATCCCCTCGATGGGACGAGGGAATTTGTTTTGGGATTGCCCGAGTTCTGCGTCTCGATCGGGATGGCGGAGAAGGGCAGACCGGTGGCAGGAGGTATTTACAACCCGGCGACGAATGAGACCTTCCTCGGGGCCGTGGACTGCGGCGTGTTCTACAACGGGCGCCCGGCGCGTCCCAGCCAGCGTACGACGCTGGACGGAGCGCTAGTGCTGGCCAGCCGCAGTGAGGTCAAGCGCGGTGAGTGGAAGGCATTCGAGAACGGTCCCGCCAAAGTTCAGGCCATGGGTTCGGTGGCTTACAAACTGGCGCTGGTGTCTTCGGGTCTTGCGGACGTGACTTTTACCCTGACACCCAAGAATGAATGGGACGTGGTGGCGGGAGCAGCTCTGGTGCAGAGCGCCGGGGGCTTTGTCAGCACCCTGGAGAGAACTGAGCTCATCGCTAACCGTCGGGATCCTCTGTTGTCAGGCCTGCTGGCCAGCGGGCCACTTCTGAAAGACGAGTTGCTGGCGCTGGTGGAACCGCACCTCAAGGTTGCGGAAGAGGCTCGGTAATAGGAATCAGCCAGCTATTTTTCGGTGGCCGTTGCGATTTCTTGGGGGCGTGAAAGTTCTTGCACTGCGAATCTTTTAAGGCTATTGTTAATTGCGCGAATCGAGCCTAAACAGCCGCGTATCTCATTTATATCATTATAGTTGTCGGTCCTCGGCGCCTAGGTCCAAGGATCTCGTTATGGCAGTTGGAATGCTGCATTAGTACCATCACAATCTAGGGTTCACTGTCGAGATTTTGCCTTCTCCTCCTCCTGAGACGGACAACCCTTGCGTGTATCTGGCCATTTTTCAGGAGGAGTTTCATGTCGGTCGCACCCCTTCGTCTCCCACTAAATCGCTGCTATGCCAGTAGCGCATTTCTCGCGCTCGTCCTCGCCCTGTTTTCTTCCTGTTTCTGCCTTGGCCAGGCGAGGGTGCTCACCGAGCACAACGATAACCTCCGGAGCGGGGCGAATACCACCGAAACCATCCTGACGCCGGCGAACGTCAACTTCAATTCATTCGGAAAGCTTTTTACCGACAGCGTGGATGGGTACGTCGTGGGGCAGCCACTTTATGTTTCGAACCTGGAATTTCCCGATGGCACGGTGCACAACACGGTATACGTTGCGACGCAACACGACAGCGTTTTCGCATTTGACGCAGACACTCCGCAAGCTGCCCTGTGGACGACACGTTTTATCAATCCCGCGGCCGGAATCACGACGGTGCCGATGAGCGATTACGGTTGCCCGGGCACGGCCTTTACCGAGATCGGGATCGTCAGTACGCCGGTGATTGATCCCGTCCGGGGCGCACTGTACGTCGTGGCGAAAACTCTGGAGAACGGAGCCTATATTTACCGATTGCACGCGCTCAGTCTGACAACCGGGGTGGACCTGCTTCCTCCGACGGTCATCACTGCATCGGCGGCCACGAGCACTGGCACGCTGCAGTTCAACCCAGCGATCCAGATGCAGCGTCCGGCGCTGCTGCTGTCTGGGGGCACGATCTACATAGGGTTCGGCGGCAACGGCTGCGACACCTACGCCTACCACGGCTGGTTGCTCGCCTATGACCAGCTAAGCCTGCTTCCAGCTGGCGTTTTTGTGACTACTCCGAATGGAAAGCAGGGAGCGATCTGGATGGCGGGAGGCGGTCCTGCAGCGGACGCCAACGGTACAATTTTTTTCTCGACTGCGAACGGCACCTTCGACGCGAGCAGTGGAGGTTCAGATTA
>DATGIY010000689.1:0-3781 GCA_035295475.1 Terriglobales bacterium | reverse complement strand
CAGCGAGCGCGCCGGCCGCGGCGGTACGCAGATCCGTAATGAAGCCATTGTCGAGCAGAATTGCAGCCGGCGCTCCCGTGTGTGACTCGAAAACCAGCACCATGCCATTGCTGCTCGGAAGCCCGTGAGCGGCGTTGTGATAGAAGCCGGAGGCAATCTTGACCGCGTAATAGGGATTGCCGCTGAGGTGGCCTGTCTTGATGTGCACTTCGCCGGCGTTCTCCGGAATATCCAGGTTGATGACCGGAGGGAGCTGCGCTTTCCCGGACGCGTAGGCGGTAAACGCCCTCTCCACAGCCTGCAGGCAGAGGTCAGGTTGGAGTAAGCGCCGGATTTCCGGCTCGCGCAGGAGCAGGAGTTTCATAGAACTCTAGATGGATAGGAGCCTCGAGCGGCCCCCGCTGCCGGACAGCAGAGGCGCACGCCAGGCTTACTGTGGTTTCTTTTTCTTACCCAGAATGTTGCCCAGCATTTGCTGCACACCCTGAGCGGGATTTTGCTTCAGTTGCCCGGGGGCCAATCCCGCCTTGCCGGCCAGCATGCCGCCAACATCAGGCACGATGATGGGCCGTGAGGTGGTGCCCTGAATGCGGAAAGGAATGCCGCGGGCGGCGGCGCTCTTGCCCAGGCCGACACGCCCGGCGATGTTGCTCAGCTCAGTGCCGGCACCGCCCTGGAGAAGCATTTTGAAGTCCAGGGCGCTGTTGGAAGCGATGGTGCCTGCGCCGGTCAATGTTCCGATCCCGGCAACGATCAACTTCAAGTTGTCGGCCGTGATGCCACTGGGAGCGATGCGCACGGCGGAGCTTAGGGTCTGTATGACGGTGTCGGTAGCGGCTTTGTTAAGACCTGACAACGCCGACAGAGCCGCCATCTTGGAACCCAGACTGAATCCGGCAAGGCGAGCATTGGACAGCGCTACATCGCCGGTCGTGATCAGATTGCTGGCTGGCCCATCTACCGATAAGTGCGCATCTCCGGTACCGCTCTGCAACGATGCTCCTTCCGGCAAAATAACGCCCGCCGCCGGCAGCAGGGCTTGCACATCCTGCACCGGAATGCTGGGAGCATTGATCTTCATGTGCAGCAGGGGCGAGGCGCCGCGCAGGTCATAGGTTCCGGCCAGATTGATGGCGCTCTTGCCGGTCAAAATGCGGGTATTGTCCACCGTACCGGTCTGACGCGCGAGGTCATAATCGGAGGCATAGTCCACGGTTATAGGCTGGCTCGCGGGGTGACAGCCCTTCACCACGCACAAGTTGGAAGCGGTAACGGTTCCGTGGGTCTGAGCCCGATTACCATCTGAAGTCACTTTGCCTTTGAAGTCCACTACTCCCGATATGGCGGCGCCAGGCTCGAGCAGTCCGCTGGCGGCAAGATCCAGGCGGGTGATGTTGGTTTGAACCTCAAAGGGAGTACGAGCGGCGTCGCGGCGATCGACTGGGCCCGCCTGGCCCTGCACCTGCAGCTTTCCGCCGCCCGGCATGTTGGCGGAGAGAACAAACGGAAAGCGCGAATTGTAGGAAACGTTCTGAGCCCGGAAGTTAACCGCATCGTAAGCCTGCGGACGGTGCCCGGTTGAGCCCAGCAGGATGCGCCCGTTGGCGATCTCCAGCTTCTGAACCTGAATTTCAGGCATGGAACTGCCGGCAGGAGAGCTGGGTTGAGTGGCGGGCTTATTGCTCGAGGAGGGCGGCGCGGGCTCCTTTGTCGCCGGGTGTGTCCCCGTGCTTTGCCCGATAGTGGAGAAATTCCAGGTACCAGAGGCGGAGCGGATGAGCGCGACCTGAGGCTGCTCCAGGACAAGGGATTCCACGTGCACCGCCCGCTGGAAGATCAGGGGCATGATTTCCACGCTGATGTCCAGCGCTTGCGCGCGCACGAATGGGCTGGAACTGAACGCAGGATCATCCGCGATGGTAATGTTCGAGGCACCCAATTGGCCGCGCAGGAGGGAAAAGCTCAGCCCTCCGATCTGCACCCGCCTTCCCAGCGCGTTGGTCAGCTGGCTTTCGATAGTGGGACGAAATTGGTTGACATTGATGAAAAAAGGGATGGCAACCGCTATGGCCACGAGCACCACCACAATTATCCCGATAACGATCAGAACTTTCTTCATGATTCAACCCTGCCTCTTGTGGACAACCGCCCAATTCGGGCTTTCACCAGCAAGTAAAACTCTAGTCCGCACTCCCACAACCTGCAACTAGGAGCTTTGGAATGTAAAGCTTAGGAACGGAGTTGTCGCCCGATTTGGGAGGGTTAATTCCCGAATTCTTAAGCGGGTTTCAGATACCGGGAACCAGGTTCGCAGCCGCGGGCAGCCGCCGCAATGTGTCCGCAGCCAACTCCGCCAGGCTGCTCAAAGCGTCAACATCGGTGCAATCGAAATTGCGATGCTCTTCATGGGAGACTGCCCACAGGGTACCCCAAGGCCTCTCCGCTACAAAAATGGGCACCACCAGGGATTCAATGATTGCCGGCGTTAATTGATTGAGGTAATTGAAACAGCGCGCGGGGTACAAGAAGAGCTGCGGGGATTTGCGTTCCAGGGTTGCCCCGGAGGGACTCCAATTGGGAAAAGTTTCCCCAGCATGGTGGGCCAGCACACCGCAAACCGCTCCCCAACGAAACATGGGAGCACCATGCAGCGGCCGTTCGAGAACGCTGACGCCGGCCGCGCTGGCATGGCAAATCTCGCGCGTGGCCCGCGCCAGGCTCTCTAAAAAGTCCTGGGTGGAAGCGGCTTTACCGGCAAAGCCTTTAAAAATACGGCCTTGGGCTCGCGTCTTAGCCACGCGGGCATTACTTTTGGGAATTCGATAGCGCAATTCCCCGGTTATCAGCACATCCTCAACTCGTGCACGCCACAGCGAAGCAGCAGTATCGTGCAGGGCCATAGCTCAACGTCTCCAGCGGCCTGGAATTAGCCGCTCGCCGAAATAACGGTGATGAGACTTGCGCCGTACTGATACGCATTGATAACCAGCTGCGGGCTTGCAGTGTACCGATAGCGGAGGCACCGATCATCTTACCGCAAAATGCGCAGCGACGCCGCAGCGTTTGTGCCCAAAATGGGAAAACTCCTCCGCCAGAGATCACTAGGTCCAGAAATGCAAGTCATTGCCGCGCCAATCAGAGTTCACGCGCCAGGTCGGCAAACAACTAGATCCGCCTTTCCCCACAGGGCGCGAGGTTGACGGCCTTAACCCGCACAGATAGATTTTGGGCGGATGGACACCCCGTTTCGCCGTTCGCAGCAAACCCTGGCCGTCCTCGCTTGCCTTCTGCGCAGACCTCAGAAATGGCATCACGGCTATGATTTGCTGCGCGAAACCGGGCTGAAATCGGGGACGCTTTATCCGATTCTGGCAAGATTGCAGCGAGGAGGGTGGCTGGAACAGCGGTGGGAAAAATCGGCGGCCCCAGGGCGTCCGCCACGGCATCTCTACCGCTTGAATCGGACCGGCAAGACTGGAGCTCGAGAAATAGCTCGTCCTGTTAGCTAGCCATCGTTTTAAGCTGCGGGCTGATGATGAGCGTGGGCTCGGTTGCGGCCTGCACGTCCTCCGGCTTCAAACCGGGAGCCAGTTCCTCCAGCATCAGGCCGCGGGGGGTCACGCGGATATAGGCCATCTCGGTAACTATGGTGTCCACCACCTTCACGCCCGTAAGCGGCAGGGTGCATTTTTTGAGGATTTTGGGCTTTCCCTCGCGGGTGGTGTGCTCCATCGCCACGATCACGCGGCGGGCTCCCGCCACCAAATCCATGGCCCCACCC
>DATGIY010000688.1:0-2159 GCA_035295475.1 Terriglobales bacterium | reverse complement strand
AAATGCAACTTCTACCCCTCGGACGCGGTCACCTTCACCTCTGCCGGCTCCAAGACTATCGCGATGACAATTTCAACCCAGCAGACAACACCCAAAACTGCGGGCCTGCCCGTGACTATATCTGCGGCCACGGCGGGAGCTCCGGCCGCGAAAACGCAAACTGTGTTGCTTACGGTGAAAAACGATCCTGACTACCAGGTGACCTCGAAGCCGGAAGGGTTGCGCGTACATCCGGGAGAAACCGTGAGCGCACAGCTCACGTTCTCCGCGCTGAGCAATTACAAAGGCACCGTAGCCGCAAGTTGTGGCACCAGTACCGTGCCTGGCGCTGCGTGCGCTTTAAGTTCCAGTGCTGTGTATCTTACTAACGCCAGCAGCAACGCTCTGACCCTGACTTTAACCATCCCTGCCACAGCCTTAGTGGGCAGCTACACGGCGTCCGTCAATACGCATGATCTGTCCGGGAGCCCGGAGCACACAATCCTTCTCAGCGTCTTAGTACTTCCCGATTTCACTGTGCAACTGCCACAGGGATCGACAGTAACCGTGAAACAAGGGGGCACAGCCAGTTACGCCCTGCAAGTAACGCCATTGGGCGGGGTTTTCAACAACCCAGTCAGGCTCAGTTGCAGCGGTCTGCCGAGAAATTCCGGCTATTCCTTTTCCCCGGCAGTAGTGATTCCAGGCAGCAATGGCGCCTCAGTGACCCTGAAAGTGACAACCAGCACTGTGCTGGCGAAACTCATGCGACCAAAGCCCATTCAGGCGATTTGGGCGGCGGTCTTGTTACCCATGTTGGGCCTGGCACTCGGTGGGCTACGGAGCCTGCGACTGCGCGCGATGCTGGCTCTGGGTATCGCGTTGACGATTCTGGCGCTGCTATTTCTCCTCGCCGGGTGCGGCGGAGGCGCAAGTTCTGCCGCGCCCATCGTGCCTCCGCCCGATACCGCGACCCCAACCGGCACCTACACGCTCACGCTCACCGCTACTTCCGCCGATATAACTCATAGCTTCGACGTGACGCTGATCGTGCAATAGCAAAGCATTTCCGCCCGCTGTTTTTGCTGCGATAATCGCCATACTCGTTTATGCCCGAAGCAACATACGATCTTCTTGTCATCGGCGGTGGAATTGTTGGTCTCTCCGCGGCCATGGAGGCCACGCGCCGCTTTCCTCAGCTGCGCCTGGCGGTATTGGAAAAGGAGAACGAAGTGGCTCGCCACCAAAGCGGGCACAACAGCGGCGTGATCCATTCCGGTATCTACTACAAACCTGGCTCGTTGAAGGCGCGCCTGTGCGTGGAAGGCGCGGCCGCCATGGTCGAGTTCTGTCGCCAGCACTCCATCGCGTATGAGATTTGCGGCAAAGTTATTGTGGCGACCAGCGAAGCGGAACTGTCGCGGCTGCAGGAACTGCACCGGCGGGGCGTGGCGAATGGGCTGCAGGGCATACGGGAACTGGGCCCGGAGGAGTTGCGCGAACTGGAACCACACGCTGCCGGCATCCGCGCTCTCCACGTGCCGGGGACGGGAATCACTGACTATCCCGCCGTGTGCCGCAAGTATGCGGAAATCATAACCGCCAATGGCGGCCAAATGCTGACTTCAGCCAAGGTGACGGGGATCGTCCGCCATGAGCGGGAGATGGTGCTGGAAACAACGCGCGGAACCTTTGCCGCGGAATACGTCATCAACTGCGCCGGCCTGCACAGCGATCGTATGGTGCGCCTGGCCGGGGAGCGGCCCGAGGTGGCGATCATTCCGTTCCGGGGCGAATACTACGAACTGGCGCGCGAGCGGGAGCACCTGGTGCGGGGTCTGATTTATCCCGTTCCTGACCCGGCTCTGCCCTTTTTGGGCGTGCACTTCACGCGTCACGTGCACGGGGGCGTCGAGGCCGGGCCCAACGCGGTACTGGCTTTCAGCCGCGAGGGCTACCGCCACAGCGATACCGATGCCGGCGACATCCTGACCATGCTCACCTTTCCCGGCTTCTGGCGCATGGGCATGAGGCAGTGGCGAACCGGCGTAGATGAGTTCTATCGCTCCCTGCACAAGGAAGCCTTCGCCAAGGCCTTGCAGAAATTGCTGCCGGAAATCACGAGCGCAGACCTGCGGCCGGGCGGGGCAGGAGTACGCGCGCAGGCGGTGCGGCGCGAT
>DATGIY010000687.1:0-5371 GCA_035295475.1 Terriglobales bacterium | reverse complement strand
GACGATCCCACCCATGGCCAGCAGCAACTGACCTTCTTCAACGGCGCCTACGGCCAGCACATGTACCATCCCATGCTGATCTTCGAGCGCCACACCGGCTGCCTGCTGGCGGCGCGGCTGCGCGCCGGCAACGCCTCCAGCCACGCCCGCATTGTGCCCTTGCTGGTGCGCCTGGTGCCGCGTTTGCAGGCCGCCTTTCCCGGCGTGACCATCAAGCTGCGCGGCGACGCCGGTTTTGCGCTGCCGCTGTTGTATGAGTTCTGCGAGTTCTTCGGCCTCCAGTACGCCCTTGGCATCCCGGCCAACTGCATCTTCCAGCGCCGCGCCGAACCCAAACAGAAACAACTGCAACGCCGCTATCGCCGCACCCAACTACCGCAGCGCGGCTTCTCCAGCTTCCGCCACCGCGCCCGCTCCTGGCCGCGCCAGCGTCGCATCTGCTTCAAGGCCGAGCACACCGCCACCGGCACCAACCTGCGGTTTGTCATTACCAACTGCCCTGGCCGTGCCTCCGAGGTCTTTGCCTTCTATAACGACCGCGGCGAGTGCGAGAACCGCATCGAAGAGTTCAAGAACGGCTTCCGCGCCGACCGCCTCAGCTGCCATCGTTTTCTCGCCAACGCCTTCCGCCTACTGCTGCACGGGTTCGCCTACAACCTGGTGAACCTGTTTCGGCTGCAACTACCGCCCGCGTGGCGCTCGGCGCAGATCGAAACCCTGCGCGCCCGCCTGTTCAAACTCGGCGCTCGCGTGCGCCAGACCGCGCGCTGCCTCCGCATCCACCTGGCCAGCGGCTGGCCCTTCCAGTCGCTGTTCCGCGAAGTCGCGCTCGCCTTCAACACGAGCTAACTGGGCTTCGCCCCGCCCAACCCGCTCACCGCAGGCCGTCCCGGCGGAGCCTTGTTCCAAAAACACCGTCACCCTCGCCCAGCCGCCTTTCCGCCCCGGCCCTCACGTTGTTCCTGCCGTCGTGAACTTCATTTGCCGCGAAAAACCTACCGCAGAGTGACGCACTCTCAGTCTCGTGAATTAAGCAGGCTAGGCCTGGGACTTCCGCCAGCCATCGCACCGCATCCTGGTGCTCGCGCAGCAGACTCGCCATCTCCTGGTCGAGTTGGCCGATCTGTTGCTCGATCAATTGCAAATCCGCTAGTGCCATCTTCACCAGTTGCCGATAGACCGGGTGAGCCCTGTGCAGGCACCCAGTGCACCACGCAACTGCTCCTGGGTGGCACGCAAGCCGTGATCAGCCAAGGCCGCCAACGCCGCCGGATCGGTTGCTCCGTCCGCCAGCGCCTTCAGCATTCGTCGTGCACTGAGGCCCAGCAGGTCCGAAACCAAACTGGACAACTTGATGTGGGCTTCTTCCAGCAGCGCCTCCAGTTGATTCTGCAGACGGACTTTGTCCCGCGTCCGTTGATACTTAGTGCGGGTCAGTGTCCGCCACTAGCGCTGTTCGCTATCGGGCACAAAGCTCAAGGTCAGCTCCTGAGACACAAGCCGCTTTACCAAACGTTCCGCATCCCGAAAATCTTTCTTGCGTCCGCGCCGTCCACGATTGGACAACGCCTGTGCCAGATGGAGTGTTCCCGACATTTTCCCGGCACCTTCCCGTTTTTGACAGCTCGGTTTCCAGTACCTTTCCAGTGCGCCCCAGACCGATTTCCAGTATTGAGCGGTGGATTCCATCACCACTTCCTCGACTTGCTGCTCGATCAGCCATTCTGCCAGCTTTTGCAACTGCTCCGGGTTGCTTCCGTACGCTCGAATTAGTATTCCTCGTGGACCTCCACGTCAGCTACAACTACGGCTAGCGTCTTCTTATGTACATCGATTCCCGCTATCCTATACGGCATACGCTTCCTCCTGGCGGGAGCGGAGAGCGTGCCAGAGATTACATTAAGCAGTCTCGGGCTATCGCCGCTCCGACAGGGGCAGAGACGACGCAACCATTTATTCGCTCTATCACGCACGCTCCGGATCAGACAGTTGAACGGCCTCGGCTTCTCCACTGTAGAATCAACCTCGCCGCTCCTAGCCATCGCGGATTATGGCTCGGCTGCGAGCGATTTTCATACGGTTTCGCGGGCCAACGGCCCAGCCTGACAGTTGAGAACTGCGCCTTGCGCACGCGATCTGGTACGGCTGAACGAAAGCACTGCTGAAGATCTTCATCCATCTTTGTGGCGAACAGGTCCGGCGGCGCAGCGAGATCCTGCTCGACATTGATTCCACCGCTGATCCCACCCAAGGTCAGCAACAGCTGAGCTTCTTCAACGATTCCTATGGGCAACACATGTATCACCCTATGCCGGTCCTCAAGCGTCACCCCGGCTCTCTACTGGCGGCGCGGCTGCGGCCAGAAAATGCCTCCAGTCATGCCCGCATCGTGCCCATGCTGCTCCGGCTTTAGCTCTACGCCGGCTGAGATCGAAAAGTTCTTTGATGTGCATCTCCCGGAGGTTAAATCACCCCCTTGAGCCCGCAAACGAAGGGGCTTGCGTTGGAGTTAGTGCGTCCATGAAGTCCTCCGTACTCAAAGCGAATACGTTGCGGCGGGGCCGATCTGGGCCGACGAGTTGGTGCAGAAAGAAAACTGAAGGGCTTCTAGCGCCCGATACACCTTGTGCTGATATCCGGCTCTGCTGTCCAGGAGCAGGGCTGTAAATGTAAGGAGAGCCTGAAGTGGAACGGGCCGAGGCGAAGAAACATCCGGTGATTTGTGTTTTGCCATTACTCGCTATTTCTTTGTTTCGCGCTTCCCAACGTGCCTTTCCCGTGGGTCGACTGGGCGGGCCATAGTACGGTTTCCAGCAATGGCGGAGCCATATTCAATAATCCATGAACGCCCCGTCCGCTCATCATTTTTGTCGATTTCCAGCGCTACTTCCTGACGGCACTCGTCGCAATGCCCTACGTACAGGTTCTTAATTTTTCGTTGTGGCCCCACAATGAATCTGTGCTCACAGTCGCCGTTATCATCAACCAGCCTGAACGTCTCTATTACATTTTCTCCCATGATTGCTTGCTCCCCCTGCGACCCAAAACTTTTATCGACCGTGCTTGCCGAGGAAATATCCAAACAGTGTGGCCATGAGGGTCGCGATAGTGGCATCCAATTTTCCGTGCCACGCAAGGACACCTGCGGTCACAACGATTGCCGTTACCGCAGCCGTGCTCAGCTTCATTCCAAGCCGCGCTGTATTGTGTTGGAATTCTATCTCACGCTTTTTCTGGTCAGCGCTCGCCTCGGTGGTAGATTTCTGTAGCGCCTCAATCAAGGCCAGCACTCTGCTCGCAAGTTCGTGCCCTTCTTTTGTCTGGAGGTAATCCAGAAAGGCCGGATATGACGGTTCCGTTGCAGGGGTCAGTACCCGCCCCGCAATTTCTTGGCTTCCGTTGTTAGGCATTTTCTGCGATTGTAGCGCGATTGGCCCGCTGCGTCGCTACGAAATTATTGTTCTCCCAGCCTCCCCACGACTGCTCCTTGCCCGCTTTTGTAGCAGACGCCTTCGCAGGTGGTAATTCCACGGCGGGCGCTGGCAGTGCAAGCTTCTGGCGGGGCTGCTCCATCTGCTTAGGCGATCCGCCCCTTGCGCTCGTCCTCCTCCGTGCAGCAGGAAGTGGGTAAATGAGCTGCGGAAGGCAGATTGTAGCTATGCTTCATGGCAGAATTCCGTAAACACCAGACGCGCAACGAGTCGAGAGTAGACATCCAGAGTGGCTGCCCGCTCCGTCCAACTGTAGGGCGAGGAGTACCTGTATGTGTGGCCTAGATCGGCGGCTCTACATTGCAGCAGTGGCGGCAGTGTGGTCGGTGGCATCCCTCGCGCAATCCAATTCAGCCAAGCCGCCTGAACCGATGTTTGTCTGCAGTCCAGAACACCCGGCGGCCGCCGGCCCGTGCGCGACACCAGCCCACAGCATCAGCATTCTTCCTCCGCACTACCCCGATTCGGAACGCGACTCCGGCGTGCGCGGGACGGTTATTCTCTCGTATGTAGTCGGGACAGACGGCGTGCCGCACGACATCGAGGTCGTGCAGTCCCTCGGAAAAGCATTCGACGAAGCCGCTGTGAGAACCGTCAAACAATGGGGATTCGCGCCCGGAACCTACGAAGGCAGACCAGTGCCCGTCCGCACGAAGGGAATCTTCAATTTTCGGCTGGTCGGCTCGGCGCCTCAGCGGGCTGCGCCCGCGCCATCTGGTTCAAATTCTAGCGATGGACAAGCCGAAAAGCTCGTGCCTATCAATGTTCAGAAACCAGCATACCCGGTGGAAGCCGCACGCGAGGGAATACAAGGGCGGGTGTGGCTGAAGCTGCTGGTGGGGAAATCCGGAGAAGTTAAGCATGTGGACGTGATCAGCGGCGATCCGGTGCTGGCCAAGGCGGCGATCAAAGCAGCCAAACGGTGGACGTTCGAGCCATTTATTCGAAATGGAGAGCCGCTGGAAGTCTCCACAGAGATACCGTTCGACTTTGCATTCAAAGGCAAGATCACCGACACACCCGCTTCGCTCGCCGCAGATATCCCTCCAGACAACGGCGGAGCCCGGCAGCCGATGCTCGCGGGCGAAGCGGTCAGCCGAGGGCTGCTCATCCACATGGTGCAACCAGCTTATCCGGAATCCGCGCGTCAGAATCACATTGAGGGCACAGTCGTGCTGCGGACGGTGATCGACAAAGATGGGAACATCCGTGAACTGACGCCGCTTTCTGGGCCAAAAGAACTGATCGGGGCGGTAGAGCAGTGGCGCTATAAGCTGTATACGCTGAACGACCGCCCCGTCGAAGTGGAGACTCGGATCACGGTGAATTTTCGCCTGCCGCCCATCTAGCGTCGGTTGTCGGCACACGGTCGTCAATTTCGGGTAGCTTGGGAGGGAGTTGCGTTATGTACCCGCTGGAAAGGCCATTCAGCCACAGTGAGTCGCGCCTCGACCATATCTATCGCGTCGTCCAGCCCAATAGAAGAAGCCTCGCCTACCTCGTCCTGTTCGTCCTCGCTACCGCACCAAGTTTATGGGCTGACCGACCCCAGATGTGCACAGTTCGAGGTCGAGTGGTCAGCGCGGCGGATAGCCGCCCAATCAAGAATGCCCGAGTGCAACTGAAGAGTGTGGATGATCTCCAGCGATTTTACGATGTCACAACCGACGATGAGGGGGAATTCGCTTTTCAGCAGGTGCTCCCCGGAACCTACCACCTCATAGCTCGCCACAATAGGTTTGTGCCGGGTGTGTACGGGCAAAAGTCTGATGCATTTAGCAGCGGAGGTTTGCTGACGCTCAAACCCGGTGCCGAACTCAACGACCTGCTTTTCCGTCTGATGCAAACCGCCGTGATTGTCGGACAAATCGTTGGCGACG